>CAIYKK010000370.1 GCA_903926695.1 uncultured Burkholderiales bacterium | reverse complement strand
TTCATCTGCACCGGCGCATCGACCACCACGCGCACGTCGGGAAACGCCGCCGTCAAGGTCTCGCGGATGGCTGTGCGTTTGGCGGCCAGCGCCGACTCCTGTTTCCAGGCCCAGGCTTGCAGGCCGGTCAGATTGATGGCGACCAGCGCAATGGCGGCCCATCGTGCAGCGCGCCAGCGGGGCGCTTCCAGCAACTCCGAGGCCAAGGTGGCAAGCTGCTTGCGCGTGCGGGTGCGCCGAGTGCGCAGCAAATCAAACTGCGCCAAATCCCAGCCCGACTGGGCAGCGGCCAGCCAGCGGTCGGCGGCGCTTTGCAGGGTGACGGGGCGCTTGAAACAGTCTTCGGCCAGGGCGGCGACGCCGGGCTCGGCCAGCAAATCGGCTTCTTGGGGCCAGGCGAGCAGGGCGGCGGCGCTGGCCGACAGCGGGAGCATGTTGACGCCGCCCGGCCCGGCCAGCAGCAGATGGGGGTTGCCGGGGTTGCCGACGGCCTGCAATGAACCCTGGACGGGCGCGTCTGCGGCGGGCGGGGCGAGTTCGGGCACGATGCGGGCGGCGGGGCGCCCGGCCTGCTCCAGCGCGGTCAGCCAGGCGTAGAGCCAGACGCGGTCGCAGGCGGCGATCCAGACGGGCTGACCGGCGCGCGCCTGCGGCTCCAGCGCCAGATGCAGCTGGGTCGTGTCATCGAGCAGGCGCTCTTCGAGCAGGCCGTCGAGCACCGCCCGCAGACGGCTGGCGTTGCCTTTGAGCGCGCCTTGGGGCAATTCAATCTGGTGCCACGACAACTGCGCGGCGGGCACCACGACCACCGTTTCCAGGCCGGGCGCGGGCAACAGGGCCAGCGTGGTCTGGACGAGGCGCACGGCGGCGCTGGCGTCACCGGTCAGCAGACCATCGCAGAGAGTGGCCGCCGTCGGAAGCGTGCGGGGAAGGATGAGAATCAGGCTGGTCATGGGTTGGCTGGTCATTGTAGGGGGGCGGTTTGATCCCCCTGGTTACCTCGCTCGCGCCACAGGGTTTTGACGCTGAGCCCGTCGCGCTGGACCACGGAGCGCTCTTCGATCACGGTCTGGTCCAGCCGCAGCCGTCCCTGAATCTCCAGAAAATTGGTGTTCACGCTGTGCAGCGTTTCGTTGAGCGGGCTGGTGGTCTGGCCGATCAGCGCCGCCGCATCGGCCAGACTGCGAAAGTGGGCGTTCTGGCGGGCGCTCACCAGCCGCTGGGCCAGCGCCATGTCCAGCGACGGGATGCAGGCATACAGCACGGTGGCGCTGGCGGTGTTGAGGTTAACGGGCGTGCGCACCGGCAGCAGCGTGATGTAGGGCCGCAGTACCGCCAGCGTGCCCGGCGACAGCCCCAGCCAGACCAGCTGGTCCACGCGCTGCGGCAGCAGCGGCGCCTGGGGCGCGGGATTGTCGGGGTTTGTGTTGAGCGCCTGGCGCAGGTTTTCAGTCAGCGCGGTGAGTTCGCCCGGCGGCAGGCCGAGCCGCTCAAATAGCTTGGCAAAGGCGCGCTGCGAAGGCTCGGAGACTTTGTCGGCTTCGATCAAATTGGTCACGTTCAGGCGCGACTGCAGGTCGGTGATCAGTCCCGACAGGAAGGCTTGCGAGGCGCTGTCGTCATCGCTGGTGGAGGTCTTGTCGGCGGCTAGAAATGTGGACAGCCGCGCTTCGGCCAGCGGCACGGCCCAAGGCTCGGCCAGATGATCGGCCCCGCCCGAGCGGGCGTCTTCGCGCAGGATCAGGCGCGCCCAGTCGAGCGCGCCGGTGAGCACCCACAGCGATTGCACGCGGGCGCGCTCGGCGGTTTCGACCTCCACGCTGCGCCACTGTTGCCACAAGGCACCAGCGGCCAGACTCGCCACCAGTGCCACGGTGAGCATGGCCATCAGCAGTGCCGCGCCCGCTTGAGCGCGGACAGTTGCAGCGCCGCACTTCATGATTTTCCCCGTTCCAGCGCCGGGCGCATCCAGTCCAGCGTCAGATTGCCATTGATCGCTTCGCCCGGCGGCAGGGTTAGCACCAGCCGGATGCCATCGGGCAGGGGCTGCTCGGCGTTGAGTGCGGCGGCCTCCTCGGCGCCGTGGGCGGCGGACGCGGCGGATGCGGCAGGCGCTGCAGGCGTGACCGGGGCGGCGGGCGCGGCGTTGTCGCTGGACAGCGGGTTGCTCCACGCGTTGCCACGGAAATAAAAAATCTGCCACTGTTCCAGTGCGGCAATGCGCACTTCGTAGCGTTTTTCTTCGTCACCGGGGTTTTGCGCCCACTGGGCGGCGCGGCTCCAGGCGTCCTGCAGCCCGCCACGGGTGAACTGCGGCGGCGACTGCCAGCGCAGCCACTGGCCGGTGCCGTTGACGTTGCGCCGCGCCCAAGCCACGACCAGCGCCCCGCTGCCGGGTGCGGCTGTGCTGCGGCGCACGATGCGCAGGCCGCGCCCGTCCCAGTCGAGCGTGCGGGTGTTGGGCAGCGGTAGCAGCGCGTCCAGATCGGCGTTCCACTGCGCCAGCCCGGCTTGCAGAGTGAGTACGGCGTCGGTGCGCTGCTGTGTCTGCGTTTGCGCCCGCACCATGCCGTCCAGGCCGCGCCAGCTCAGGCCCGCCATCAGCGCCATCGCGGCCACGGCCACCAGCAACTCGATCAGCGTAAAGCCGCGTGCCGGGCGCGAAGAGATCACTGTAAAAGCCATGTCAATAGCGCCCCACCACGGTGGACAGGTTCAGCAGCCGCGCCTGGCCGTCAAACACCTGCGCTTCGACGCGCATGAAATTGGGGTTGGGCGTGGGCTGGACCCACAGCCTGACGGCCAGACTGCGCCCGGCCTGCTCGCACGCGGTCGTGTTGTCGCCCACGGCGGGCATCTGGCGCGACAGGCGCACGTTGATCAGCGCGTTGCTGGCGCACAGATGGGCCAGCAGCAGATCGGTCTGGCGCTCGGCATTGCGCATGACGGAGGCGGTGGCGCGCACCCCCGCCGCCAGCGCGATGGCAACGATGGCCAGCGCGACCAGGACTTCAACCAGCGTGAAGCCGCGCAATTTGGATGCCCGGCAGGCGGTGTCCGTGCCGTGCGGGGATTTTTTGGGGCAGCGTCGCCCGCCAGCGCAGGGCTGCGTCATGGCGCTGCGGACGCCGCCGCCTCATCGGGGAGCACTGAAAATGGCCGCACGCCATCGGTGGCCACGGTCAGGCCGCGCGTTGGCTCGGAAATCGACACGAGGCGAACCTGCTGCGGCCCGATGACAGGCTCCGGCCCGAGCAGGATGCTGCCTGCGCTTGCCGCCTGCACGTCGGCGTCAAGCCAGTTCGACGGAAGATTGTCGGGGCCGGTCAGCCCCTCGAAGGCAAAGCCTGTGGCCGTGGGCCGCCAGCGCACCGGAGTGGCCGTCATGCGCGACTGCGCCCGGCCCGATTCGAGCAGCGCCGCCAGCCGCTGCGCCTCGCGCTCCAGTGAAGTGGCGGAACTGGGGCGCAGGCTGAAACCGACACCGGCGGTGGCGATGGCCATGATGGCCACGACGATCAGCAACTCCAGCAGCGTAAAGCCGCTGGCGCGCCGGGGGCGGATCAGCGGGAGGGCAGCACTGTCAGTCCCAGCTGCCGATATCTGCATTTTTGCCCTCGCCGCCTGCTTGCCCGTCGGCGCCAAAAGACATCACGTCAATCTCGCCCTTGACGCCGGGGTTGAGGTACTGGTAGGGGCGGCCCCAGGGGTCGTTGGGCAGCTTGTCCAGGTAGGTTTTCCAGTTGGCGGGCACCGGGCCGGTGGTGGGCTTCACCAGCAGGGCGTTCAGGCCTTGCGCGGCTGTCGGGTAGCGCTGGTTGTCCAGCCTGTAGAGTTTGAGCGCCTGCATCAGGTTGTTCACGTCTGTTTTGGCGGCGGTGGCGCGGGCATCGTCGGCGCGGTCCAGCACGCTGGGCACGATCAGCGCGGCCAGCACGCCGATGATCACCAGCACCACCATCAGTTCAATCAGGGTAAAACCCGCTGAAATGCGGCGCCGTGCAGACGGGAGGAAGGAAGTTCGTGTATTCATGGTCGTTTCAATCATAATCTTGCCATGCAGACTGATGCCTATCGCTTATGGTTGTCCAGGATTGTGACATTCGCAGTCGCTGCGTTAGCCGCTGCCAGCGTGGCCTACTGGGGCCTCAAGGGCTGGAGCGCTTCGGCGCCAACGGCCATCCCGGCGCTGGCCGCAGACTGGGCGCACCCTGGCGGACTCAAGGCCGTTGCTCGGGCTTTGGGTGGCGGTCTGGCTGCTCCGGCGACTGCCGCCGGGGAGGCTCCCGCTGCCAGCCGCTATGCGCTGGTGGGCGTGGCCGCCAGAGGCTCCGAGGGCGGCGCCGCCCTGATTTCCATTGACGGCCAGGAGGCCCGCCCGTTTCGCGTGGGCGCGCAGCTCGAAGGCGGCATGGTGCTGCAGTCGGTCACGGGGCGCCGCGCCGTGCTGTCCTCCGGCGTAGCCGGTGCCGCCACGGTGACGCTCGAATTGCCGCCCCTGGACGAGTGACTCCATGCCAAAAAACAGCCTATTTCACCGTTCATCCGCAGCGCTGCCGGGGGCTGGACAGTGAGTTTTTCTGCAATGGCACTCGGAGTTTTTGCTGCGTTTTGCGTCCAATTTCCACGCCGACTCCCTCTAGGGATGTTTCCTGATTTACACCTTGTCATTAAACGGGCAATGATGCCTTTTTGAGTTAACCGCTGAAAACTATGGCCGCTATCGACATTGCCAACAATTCTTTGCCTTCTGCAGCGCTGCCCGGTCTGGGCCGCGCGCTGGTGTTTGCCAACAAACTGGGTCAAAAGGCCGCCGAAGAGATTTTTCGCAAGGCGCAAATGGGGCGCACCAGTTTTATTGCCGAACTGACCGGCTCGGGCGCGGTGTCTGCCTCCGATCTGGCGCACATCATGTCCATTTCGTTTGCGGCGCCTTTGCTGGACCTCAACGCGGTGGACCCGCTCCGCCTGCCCAAAGACCTGATCGATTTCAAGATATGCCAGGCGTACCGGGTTGTGGTGCTGGGCAAGCGCAACAACCGTCTGGTGGTGGCCACGGCGGACCCGTCAGACCAGGAGGCCGCCGAAAAAATCAAGTTCTCCACCCAGCTCGGCGTGGATTGGGTGATTGCCGAGTACGACAAGCTTTCCAGACTGCTTGAAGCGTCTGGCACCACGGCGACCGAAGCGCTGCAGGGCAGCGGGGGCGGAGAATTTGTTTTTGATGAAGAAGTGGAAGAGGTAAAAGAAGAGGATGAGGCCGAGACGAACGATGTCGAAGATGCGCCCATTGTCAGATTTTTGCAAAAAATGCTGCTCGACGCCTTCAACATGCGGGCCTCGGATTTGCACTTTGAGCCGTTCGAGCACTATTACCGCGTGCGTTTCCGGGTCGATGGCGAATTGCGCGAAATCGCCTCGCCGCCCGTGGCCATCCGAGAAAAGCTGGCCGCACGCATCAAGGTGATTTCCAAGCTCGATATTTCCGAAAAACGCGTGCCGCAGGATGGCAAGATGAAGCTGAAAATCGGCCCCGACCGGGTGATCGATTTCCGGGTCAGCACCTTGCCCACCATGTTTGGCGAAAAGATCGTGATCCGTATTCTGGACCCGAGCAGCGCCAAACTCGGCATTGATGCGCTGGGCTACGAGCCGATAGAAAAAAAGCGCCTGCTGGAAGCTATTTCCCGCCCTTACGGCATGGTGCTGGTGACCGGGCCAACCGGTTCGGGCAAAACGGTGTCGCTCTACACCTGCCTGAATATTTTGAACACGGCGGGCGTGAATATCTCCACAGCCGAAGATCCGGCTGAAATTACCCTGCCCGGCGTCAACCAGGTCAGCATGAATGACAAAGCGGGCATGACGTTTTCAGTGGCGCTCAAGGCTTTCTTGCGTCAGGATCCTGACATCATCATGGTCGGTGAAATCCGGGACATTGAAACGGCCGACATCGCCATCAAGGCCGCGCAGACGGGCCACTTGGTGCTCTCAACCCTGCACACCAACGACGCGCCCACGACGCTGACGCGTATGCGCAACATGGGCATTGCGCCGTTCAACATTGCCTCCAGCGTGATCTTGATCACCGCCCAACGGCTGGCGCGCAGGCTGTGCCCGCTGTGCAAGGCGCCAGCCGACATTCCGCGTGAAGCCCTGATGGATGCGGGGTTCAGCGAAGATGAGGTTGATGGCTCCTGGACGCCCTACCGTCCGGTGGGCTGCCCCAAATGCAGCAACGGCTATAAGGGCCGGGTGGGTATTTATCAGGTCATGCCGATTTCCGATGAGATTCAGCGCATTGTCCTGCGCGATGGCAGCGCCATGGAAATCGCTTCTCAGGCAGAAGTTGAAGGCGTCAGAAGCCTGCGCCAGTCCGGTTTGTGCAAAGTTAAACTCGGGATGACTTCACTGGAAGAAGTGTTGGGCTGCACCAATGCGTAATTCCACGCGTTTGCAAGCCGGGACAGCGGCGGATCAATGCAGTGACCAGACGGTCTGAAAACCATTAACAGCAAGGCATTATGGCGACAGCAGCATCCAAAGACATCAAAGAATTTGTCTATGAGTGGGAAGGCAAGGACCGCAACGGCAAGCAGGTTCGCGGTGAAACCCGTGGTTCCGGTGAAACCCAGGTTCAGGTGGTTCTGCGCCGGCAGGGGGTGCTGGTCACCAAAATCAAAAAACGCAGCATGGGCGGAGGCAAGCCGATCCAGCCCAGAGATATCGCCATCTTTACCCGCCAGCTCGCCACCATGATGAAGGCTGGCGTGCCCCTGCTGCAGTCCTTTGACATCGTGGGCCGGGGCAATCCCAATGGCAGCGTGACCCGGCTGCTCAATGACATCCGCGTTGATGTGGAAACTGGCACCTCCCTGAGCGGGGCATTTCGCAAATACCCGCTTTATTTCAATAACCTGTACTGCAATCTGGTGGAGGCCGGTGAGGCTGCCGGTATTTTGGAAGCCCTGCTGGACCGCCTGGCGATCTACATGGAGAAAACCGAGGGCATCAAATCCAAGATCAAGTCGGCCCTGATGTATCCGATTTCAGTGGTGATTGTGGCTTTTGTGGTGGTTGCGGTGATCATGATCTTTGTGATTCCCGCGTTTAAAAGCGTCTTTTCCTCGTTCGGTGCCGATTTGCCGGGGCCTACCTTGTTTGTGATGGGAATCAGCGAGTTTTTCGTCGCGTACTGGTGGCTGATTTTCAGCAGCGTCGGTGGTAGTATTTATTTTTTCATGGAGTCCTGGAAGCGCAACGAAAAAATGCAGAAATTCATGGACCGCGTCATGCTGAAAGTGCCTGTGTTTGGCGCTCTGGTCGAAAAGTCCTGTATCGCCCGCTGGACCCGAACCCTGTCCACCATGTTCGCTGCGGGCGTTCCGCTTGTGGATGCCCTGTCGTCTGTGGGCGGCGCCTCCGGCAATTCGCTTTACGCCGATGCCACCGAAAAAATCCAGCAGGAAGTCTCGACCGGCACCAGTCTGACGGCAGCGATGACCAACGTGAACCTGTTTCCCACCATGGTGCTGCAGATGTGCGCCATTGGGGAGGAGTCTGGCTCGGTCGATCACATGCTGGGCAAGGCGGCGGACTTTTACGAGGCCGAGGTCGATGAAATGGTCGCTGGCCTGTCCAGTCTGATGGAGCCCATCATCATTGTGTTTTTGGGCAGCTTGATTGGCGGTATTGTGGTGTCCATGTACCTGCCCATCTTTAAAATGGGTCAGGTGGTTTGATGGATTTCATGGGTTTTTCGCCGGCAGTCAATGTCGCACTGGTGGGTTTATTGGGCTTGCTGATCGGCAGCTTTTTGAACGTGGTCATTTACCGCCTGCCCAAAATGATGGAACGGCAGTGGGCCGATGAATGTGCCGAACTCGCTGGCAAAGAGCCTGAACCGGCTGAAAAATTCAACCTGATGGTGCCGCGTTCGCGCTGCGCCAGTTGCGGCCATGTGATCGCCTGGCACGAGAATATTCCAGTGCTCAGCTACCTGTGGCTCAGGGGCAAATGCGGAGCCTGCGCCACGCCTTACAGCCTGCGCTATCCGCTGGTGGAAATGGCCACGGGCACGCTGTTTGCCTTTTGCGCCTGGCGCTGGGGACTGTCGCTCACGACGCTGGTCTGGTGCGGCTTTTCGGCGGCGCTCGTGGCACTGGCCATGATCGACTGGGACACCACCTTGCTGCCCGACGACATCACCCTGCCGCTGCTCTGGGCGGGGCTGGTTGCTGCGGCGCTGCAGTGGAACCCGAACGTCAATTTACCCACCGCCCTGTGGGGCGCCGTGGCCGGATACCTCTCTTTGTGGAGCGTCTATTGGGCCTTCAAGCTGGTCACGGGCAAGGAAGGTATGGGCTACGGCGACTTCAAGTTGTTTGCCGCGCTCGGTGCCTGGTTCGGCTGGCCTGCGCTGGTGCCCATCATTTTGATGGCCTCGGTGATTGGCGCGATCATTGGCATCGGCATGAAGTTTTCCAGCGGGCTGCGCGAAGGCGGCTACATTCCGTTCGGCCCCTTTTTAGCCGGGGCGGGTTTTACCGCGCTGGTGTTCGGGCCGCAATCCATTTTGCATTTCATCGGTTTGTGAGGCCATGCGCCCCAGCGTTCAGCGCATCGGCCTGACGGGCGGAATCGGCAGCGGCAAAAGCACCGTCGCGCAAATGTTGGCAGCTTGCGGTGCCGCTGTGGTCGATGCCGATGCAATTGCCCGGCAGGTGACGCTGGCGGGCGGCGCGGCCATCGGCGAGCTGGCCCGCCAGTTTGGCCCCGAGATGATCACGTCCGAGGGCGCCCTGAACCGCGACCGCATGCGCCAGCTCGCTTTCAGCGATTCGGGCGCCCGCCAGCGCCTTGAAGCCATCATTCACCCGCTGGTCGGCCAGGAGTCAAACCGCCAGTTCGAGGCCGCTGTGGCGGCGGGTTGCCGCTGCGTGGTGTTTGATGTGCCGCTGCTGGTGGAGTCGGGTCGCTGGCGCCAGCAGTTAGATCGCGTACTGGTGGTCGATTGCAGCGAAGCCACCCAAATCGTGCGCGTGATGGCGCGCAATGGCTGGACGCACGAGGCGGTCTTGGCCGTCATGGCCGGTCAGGCCAGCCGGGCGCAGCGCCTGGCCGCTGCCGATATTTGTCTTTGTAACGAAGGTTTGCCGCTGCAAGCATTAGGGCGTTTGGTGCATCAATTGGCTATAGGCTTGGCGCTATGATGGCTTCGAGCCATCCCATGAAGCCAACCACCCAGTGCCGTGATTCTTTACGAGTACCCCTTTAACGAGCGCGTGCGGACTTATTTGCGGCTGGAGCAGCTGTTCCGGCGGCTGGGCGAGCTTGTGAGGCGGGACAGCGCGATTGACCATCACTACGCCCTGGCCACCATTTTTGAAATCATGGATGTGGGGGCTCGGGCCGATTTAAAGAGCGACATCCTCAAAGACATTGACAGGCAAAAACAGGCGCTCAACGGCTTTCGGGGCGATCCGGCCATCTCCGAAGCCGCGCTCGATGACATCACCGGCCAACTCGAAGCCTGCGCCACGGGCTTAAAAAGCCTCTCGGGCAAGCTCGGCCATGCCTTGATGCAGGACGACTGGCTGATGGCCATCCGCGCCCGCATTACCATTCCCGGCGCCACATTTGAGTTTGATTTACCCGCCTACCATGCCTGGCAGCACCACTCTGCGGCGTCGCGCCAGCACGATTTGCAGGGCTGGATCGCGCCGCTGATGGGCGTTGCCCAGGCGCTGGACCTGCTGCTCAGGCTGCTGCGCAATTCCGGCACCGCCCAAAAAGTCATCACGTCGGGCGGGCTGTACCAGCAGATGCTGCCGCAGGAGCGACATTTTCAGATGATGCGGCTGCGGCTCCATGCGGCGCTGGGGCTGATTCCCGAAATAAGCTGTAACCACCTGATGGTGTCGGTGCGCCTGATGTCCCGCGCCAGCGATGGCCACTTCCACACCAGCACCGATAATTCGACCTTTGAGCTGACCCTGTGCGCTTGACCCGGCGCGGCTCGCAGGCGAAACCGCCCTGTTTTTTGCAGGATTGACCGTTTTGGACACCATGAACCACGATTCCCCACCCGCCAAACTGGTGGCCTGCCCCGGCTGCGCAGGCCCGAGCCTCTATGCTCCCAGCAATCCCTTTCGGCCTTTTTGCAGCGCCCGCTGCAAAAACATCGACCTGGGCGCCTGGGCCAGCGAAGATTTCTGTTTGCCGGCAGATACGGCGCAGCACGACGAGTTCAGCAGCGACCCAAAATTGCCCTGAAGCGCGGCGCGGAGAGCGCCACGCGGGCCGCTTTCTGCTAACCTTTGCAGTTTTAAACGCATAGAGACAGGGAGATCAACATGAAACATTTCTGGGCCAAGCCCGCAGTGGCTTTTTTAGTGGTGGCGGCTGCGCTGGCGGGCAATGCCGAGGCAAAACTGGCCTCTTCCGGCGAAACCGACGCGCCCGCTGCCAGCAAAAAAGCGGGCGCCAAAGCCACGCATGTCAGCCGCGTCAAGTTCCTGTCTGGCTCCGAAGAAAGCCCCAAGGAGCGCAGCACCCGCCTCAAGCGCGAATGCAAGGGCCAGGTGAACGCGGGTGCCTGCGCGGGCTACACCTATTGAGTTGAAATTCAGGCGGCAGGTGCGCCCAGCATCTGCTGGAGTTCGCCGTTTTCGTACATTTCCATCATGATGTCGGAGCCGCCGACAAACTCGCCCTTGATGTAGAGCTGGGGAATCGTCGGCCACTTGCTGTATTCCTTGATGCCATTGCGGACTTCAGGGTCTTCCAGCACGTTGACCGTGGCCGGTTTGGCGACGCCGCAGGCTTTGAGCACCTGAATGGCGCGGCCCGAAAAGCCGCACATCGGAAACTGGGCCGTGCCCTTCATGAACAGAACAACGTCGTTGGATTTAACGAGCTGGTCAATGCGCTGCTGGGTGGAATCGGTGGTACTCATGTGACATCCTTCAAAAAAGGCCTGCAAGGCCGTAAAAGTTGCGTACCGGCGAACAAGCCGGGCCATTGTGAACTCATGGAATCTGGCGGCCAGAATTCCGCCCGCTGATTATCCCTGCGTTAAATAGCGGGCGCTGGTTGCGGCGGGCATCTCCTGACGCGGTGCCGGGCCGCCAAGCCATTGGCCGCCCGAGCAGCGCTCAATGTCGGCCAGATCACGGCGGCTTTGCACCCGCCCGAAACCCTGCCGGGCCAGCAGTTCACGCACTTGCGCGGCCTGGTCGTAACCGTGTTCGAGCAGCAGCCAGCCGCCGGGCTGCAAATGAGCTGGTGCTTGGGCAATGATCTGGCGGATGTCGTCCAGCCCGTCAGCGCCTGCGGTCAAGGCCGACAGCGGCTCGTGCGTCAGGGCGGCCAGGTGCGGGTCGGCACTGGCGATATAGGGCGGGTTGCTGGCGATCAGGTCAAAGCGTCCGCTGACTTCTTGCAGCCAACTGCTTTCGAGAAACTGCACGGCCAGCCCCAGCCGCTCGGCGTTGGTCCGGGCCACGGCCAGAGCGTCCGTGCTGGCATCGACAGCCAGCAGCCGGGCCGGGCGGCCTGCCGCCTGCAGACTGTGGGCGATGGCCAGCGCGACTGCGCCGCTGCCCGTGCCTAGATCGAGCACTTGCAGCGCCTTCGGCATTCCCAGCGTCTCTGGCGTTTCCGGTCGTGGCGCGTTGGCTGGCACCAACAAATCAAGCGCCCACTGCACCAGCGTTTCGGTGTCGGGGCGCGGCACCAGCACGCGACTATCAACCTGCAACGCCAGCCCAAAAAACTCCTTGCTGCCGACGATATAGGCCAGCGGCTCACCGGCAGCCCGGCGCTGGCTCAAGGCTGCGAATTGCCGGGCGGCTTCTTCGGTCAGTGCATCGGTGTCGTGCGCCAGCAGCCAGGCTCTGGCGTTGGCGGGTTTTCCGAGCGCGTGCAACAGCAGGAGCTGGGCGTCCAGCCGATCCAGCCCGAGGGCGCGGGCAGCGGCCAGAGCTTGGGCGCAGGTAAGTGGATTCACGGTTTGATGTTGAGTTGGCTATAAAAAAAGACCTGCCAGCTCATATCCAGCATGCGCTAGAAATTTTTTGCATGACAGGTGGCGAGTGGCTGGCCACTCAGCCGCCGTTGGCTATTTCCAGCTCCGCCATCTGCTCGGCGCCGCGCGCCACCTGCAGCGCAGTGACCACGTCGTCCAGATCGCCTTCCATGATGGCCAGCAGTTTGTACAGCGTCAGGTTGATGCGGTGGTCGGTCAGGCGCCCCTGCGGAAAGTTATAGGTGCGAATGCGGTCGCTGCGGTCGCCGCTGCCAATCAAGCCCTTGCGCATCGCCGCATCCTTGGCTGCCTGCGCCGAGCGTTCTCTTTCGTGGATGCGCGCCGTCAGCACCTTGAGCGCCTGGGCCTTGTTGCCGTGCTGGCTGCGGCCTTCCTGGCATTCAGCGACGATACCCGTCGGAAGGTGCGTGATGCGCACCGCCGAATCAGTCTTGTTGATGTGCTGGCCGCCCGCGCCGCTGGCCCGGTAGGTGTCGATGCGCAAATCCGCCGGGTTG
>CAIYKK010000369.1 GCA_903926695.1 uncultured Burkholderiales bacterium | reverse complement strand
GCATGTCGATGTCGTTCACCTCAACCCGGAAACCCCACAAATCAAGGAGCTTCGAAACACGCAAAAAGTAGCCTGACTCACTTCACTTTAGGCGACAACTTCCTTGACATCCACCGGTCTGGTCAGCGAGGTCAGTCTCAATCAGGTCGGGTTGGTATTGGGCATTGAAATGTCGCGCCTGGCGCGCTCGTGCCGTGACTGGTATCAACTGCTGGAAGTCTGCGGATTGTTCGCTACCCTGATCGGGGACTGGGACGGGGTCTATGATCCGGGCGACTACAACGACAGACTTTTGCTGGGTTTGAAGGGCACCATGAGCGAGGCAGAACTCTACCTTATCAAGCAACGCATGCTGGCGGGCAAACGTGCCAAGGCCGAGCGCGGCGAGCTCGGCATGACGATTCCCAGGGGTTATGTCAGGCTGCCCTCCGGTGAAGTCGCCAAGGATCCCGATGAACAGGCGCAAACCACCATCGAACTGATTTTTGATCAGTTCGAGCGCCTGGGAAGCCTCAACGGCGTGCTGCAGTCTTTGGTGCGCCAGCATATCCTGCTGCCGCATAGGGTACGCAGCGGTTTGCGCAAAGACGAGCTGCAATGGCGTCGGCCCAACCGGGCGACGCTGGCCGACCTGCTGCATAACCCCATCTATGCCGGTGCCTATGTTTACGGGCGCCGGCCCACCGACCCCCGGCGCTGCAAGCCGGGCCGACCGGCCACAGGCCGCCTGCTTGTCAAGCCCGAGCAGTGGTCGGTGCTGCACAAGGACCGCTTGCCGCGCTACATCACCTGGGAGCAGTTCGAGCGCAATCAGCAGCAACTGCAGGCCAACAGTGCCCAAGGAATGGGCGCGATCCGCAAGGGTCCATCACTGCTGTCGGGGTTGCTCATTTGCGGACGTTGCGGGCTGCGCATGGTGACGCGCTACCATGACAACGGGCACCGGCTGCGTTACGACTGCAACCGCATGGCCGTCGACTATGGCGAGCCGCGCTGCCAATCCCTGTCGGGCCGGGTGCTCGACGACTTTGTGGCCCAGCAGGTTTTGCGCGCATTGCAGCCGGCAGCATTGGAGATCAGCCTGCAGGCGGCGCAGGCCATCGAGGCCGAGCGCCAGCAGCAGCACCGGCACTGGCAGCAGCGCCTGGAGCGGGCGCATTACGATGTCGAGCGCGCGGCGCGGCAATATCAGGCGGTCGAGCCCGAGCATCGCCTGGTGGCGCGCACCCTGGAGCGCCAATGGGAAGAGGCCCTGGCCGCCGAGCAGACGCTCCAGACGGAGCACGAACGCTTCCTCACCGAGCAACCCGCTTGCCTGTCTGCCGATCAGCGTGAGGCGATCCGGCGCCTGGCGCAGGACATTCCGGCCCTGTGGCACGACCAGACCACCACAGCGGCCGAACGTCAGGCGATTGTGCGGCAATTGGTCGAGCGGGTCATCGCCACTGTGCAAGGCGACAGTGAGCGGGTCGATGTCCAGATCCACTGGAGGGGCGGCAACACAACGGCGGCCACGATCGCCCGTCCAGTCGCACGCCTGGATCAACTGAGCTACTACCCGCAGCTGGCAGAGCGCCTGACGGCGCTGCACGGGCAAGGCTGCGCCAACACCACCATTGCAAATATGCTCAACGCACAAAGCTGGCGACCGGCCAAGCGCCGCCAGAGCTTTAACGCGGCAATGGTGAGTGTCATGATGGCGCGTCTGGGGCTGCAAAGCCGGCAACGCACGCCGGCCACTGCGGTTGAGCGCCAGGCCAACGAGTGGACACTGGCCGAACTCGCCCATAAACTCAATATGCCGCAGCCCACACTACGCGCCTGGCTGCGTCAGGGTCAATTAAAGGCACGCAAAGTGACGAGCCAATCGCATCAACTCTGGCTAATCGAGGTCACCGAGGAGGACGTGATGCGGCTGCGGTCACGACGGGCGACGTCAGTTCACTGCAATTGAATCTTAAGGAGGCTGTATGACTGGTAAATATCCACCAGGTGGCGCGCCTTGTAGCGGTGCTTGTCCAGGATGCGCTGGTTTTTCTTGCGGTTGACCCTGCAGGGGATGATGACCTGCATGCCCTGCTTTTGGGCAGCCTGGACAATCTT
>CAIYKK010000368.1 GCA_903926695.1 uncultured Burkholderiales bacterium | reverse complement strand
CGCTTTACCGCCGTGGGCGACGATGACCAGTCGATTTACGGCTGGCGCGGCGCGACGCTGGACAACCTGAAAAAACTGCCGCAAGACTACCCAACGCTCAAAGTCGTCAAGCTGGAGCAGAACTACCGCTCGACCAGCGCGATTTTGCGTGCCGCCAACAACGTCATCGGCCCGAACCCCAAGCTGTTTCCCAAAACGCTGTTCAGCGAACTGGGCGAAGGTGAGCCGGTGCGCGTCGTCGATTGCGACAGCGAAGAGCACGAGGCCGAGCGCGTCGTCGCCCGCATTTTGAGCCTGCGCGCCGAAGGCAGCTTGCAGGCCGAAAGCCAGCAGCGCCGGGACTGGAAGGATTTTTGCGTGCTCTACCGCGCCAACCATATGGCCAAGCCGTTTGAAAAAGCTTTTAGAAAAGCCAACATTCCGTACAAAGTCTCGGGCGGGCAGAGCTTTTTTGACCGCGCCGAAATCAAGGATTTGTGCAGCTGGATGGTTCTGATTGTCAACAACGACAACAACCCGGCGTTTATCCGCGCCATCAAAACGCCCAAACGCGGCATCGGCCACACCACGCTGGGCGCGCTCGCCACCTTTGCCGACACGCACCGGGTTAGCCTGTTTGAATCGCTGTTCAGCCACTCGCTGGGCGCGGCGCTGCCGTCCAAGACGGTGGGCTCGCTGCAGGAGTTTGGCCGCTATGTGAACGACCTGGAATACCGCGCCAAGCGCTGCATAGGCGCCGAAGATGCGCGGGTTTTTCTGACCGATTGGCTCAAGGAAATCGACTACGAAAAGCACCTCTACGACGGCGAGGACAGCGAAAAAGTCGCTAGCGCCCGCTGGAGCAACGTCATGGATTTTTGCGACTGGATGGCCCAGCGCTGCGGCGGCCAAATCGACGACAGCGCTGGCAGCGTGATGACGCGGGAAACCAAAACCATGCTCGAAGTGGTGCAGACGATTGCGCTGCTCTCGACCATCAGCCAGCGCGATGGTGATCAGGACGTGGTGACGCTCTCGACGCTGCACGCCTCCAAAGGGCTGGAGTGGCCGCATGTGGTGCTGGCTGGTGTCAATGAAGGCCTGCTGCCGTTCAAGCTCGAAGACGACGACGGCAACAACACTGAAAATATCGCGCTGCGCCTGCAAGAAGAGCGCCGCCTGATGTACGTGGGCATCACCCGCGCCCAGCGTACGCTGGCGGTGAACTGGCTGCGTCGGCGCAAAAAAGGCCGCGACATGATTGCCGGTGTGCCCAGCCGCTTTATCGCGGAAATGGCGCTGGACAAGGCCACGATCAAGGAAGACCCGCGTGAAAAGATCAAGGCGCTGCGTGCGGAGTTTGCCAAGAAGTCAGCCGATGCCAAGGCGGCAGCGGCGGCTTTTAAACACCGTTAAGCGTCAGACGCCCAGCCATTTGCCCAGAGCGATCAGCGCGGCCTGATCTGACTCGACAAAACCCTGCACATTGAGCGCTTCGAGGCGCTTTTTCGTTTCACTCATGATTGGCCCCATTTCTTCAACAGTGTCCTGCTTAAACTGGTGTCTGGAATATGGGGTCCACTTTAGTCATGTGACGACGGTT
>CAIYKK010000367.1 GCA_903926695.1 uncultured Burkholderiales bacterium | reverse complement strand
CCGGCGAGTTCGGCGGCGTGAAGGGCAGCTTGTCGATCACGACGTGTTCGCACAGCTGGCCGGGCAGGTCGATGCCTTCACCGAACGACTGCAGGCCAAAAATGATGCTGCGCTCGCCCGCGATGATGCGGCGACTGTGTTCTTTCAGCAACTCGGTGCGCGAGCGAGCGCCCTGCACCTGCACCTGCGCGGCCAACTCCGAAGGCAGCGCGGCGTGGCAAGCCTGCATCTGCCGCCGCGAGGTGAATAGCACCAGCTGGCCGTGGTCATGCTCGCGCAGCAGGACTGGCAGTTTGGCGCACAGCTCGTCGGAAAATCCGGCGCTTTTGGGCGAATGCCGCATGGGCGCAATGCGCAATTCGCCTTGCGTCGCGTAGTCAAACGGCGAAGCCACCACCAAGGCGCGGCGCTCGGGATAGCGGTTCATGCCGCTCAATCGGTCAAAAAAATCAAAACTGCCGCAGGCCGTGAGCGTGGCCGAGGTGCAGACGGCGGCGCTGACGCTTTTCCAGAGGTTTTTTGACAGCACTTGCGCCGCCGTCATTGGGCTGGCGCATAACCAGGCGTCGGGCGCGCCGCCCGCATCGTCGGCCCACTCCAGCCATTTGGCCCAGGGCACCTTGTCGTGCGTGGCCCAGGCGGTGAACAGCTTTTCCAGCGTGTCCAGCCGCGACAGGTACACGCCCAACTCGACGCCCGCGCGGCCCTGCTCGTCGCGCTCCTGCGGCGAGCGTGACTCGTCGTTTTCACTCAGCGCGGCGGCAATGCCGGCAACCACTTTCATCACCGCCCGCAGCAGGGTGGCCAGCTCCTGACATTCGGGAATCAAGGCTTCAGGAATCCGGCCCTGCGCAAAGCGGTACACATCCTTGTCGGCGTTGACAAGGCCGTTTTCCTGCCAGCAGTTTTCCAGCAGCGCCAGCTTGTCGGTGCAGCCGGTGATGAGCTGGGCAAACGCCACCGGGTCGGGCCGGGTGGAGGCGGGCAGCGCCTTGCCGTGGCGCAGCGCCACGGTGCGCAGCCCAGCCAGCAGCTTGATGCTCGCGCCGAGGCGGGCGCGGTAAGAGAACTGCTCGGCGGCAATCACCGGCAGGTGGTGCGCTTCGTCGAACACAAACAGCGTGTTGCCGGGGTCAATCAAGCTGCTGTCGGTTTGCAGCGTCGCCAAAATCAGCGAGTGGTTCGCCACCTGCAGCGTCGCCACAGCCGCCTGACGCCGCGCTTTAAAAAACGCACAGTCGCGGAAAAATTCGCATTTACCCGCATTGCAGGCGTGGGCGTTGGCCTGCACCTGACGCCAGTCTTGCGGATCGGGCGGCTGGGCCAGGGTGTCAATGTCGCCGTCCCAGGCACCGGAGCGCAGTTTTTTGGCGCTGTTTTTAAACCACAGCTTGGCTTCGGCACTGTCGCGGCTGATGTCGCTCTTGCTGGTCCGCCGGGCATCGCCGAACGCTTCCTGAAACTCGGCGCTGAGCAGGCTGTCCTGCGCCTCGTCATTGAGCGCGCCTTCGAGCCGGCTCTCGCAGATGTAGCGCCCGCGCCCTTTGAGAATGTCATAACTCAAGTCGGGAATGATCTCGGCCAGGCGCGGCAGGTCTTTGTAAAACAGCTGCTCTTGCAGCGCCACCGTGGCCGTGGAAACGATGATGGTTTTGTTCAGCACTTCGGACGCGACGATGGCCGCCAGGCAATACGCCACCGTCTTGCCGGTGCCGGTGCCCGCTTCGAGCTGGGCCAGGTTGCGGCCTGTGCGCACCTCGTCGTCGGGCGCTTTGGCGGATAAAAAAGTCAGGAGCGCCGCCTGCATCATCTGGTACTGGCCGGGCCGGGCGATAAAACCGGGCCAGGACGCGGCGACTTCACCATATAAAAGCTCCAGCCGGATGCGCGCCGCCTCCAGCCGCTCGGGGTCAATGCCGCGCTCGCAGGCGTAGGCGGGAAGATCGGCTTGATCAGTTGGATCAGTTGGATCAGCCACTGGAACAGGCGCTGGCTGACGGGAAGAGGGTATAGAAGGCATGGCCTGATTATTGATGCAAAGCACGGACGAAAAAAAGCCCGCACTGGGGCGGGCTTTTCTGAACCGTCCAGACTGGACGGCGGCAGATTATTTCTTGGTAGCGGCGGCGACAGCGGCGACGCCCTTTTTCACAGCGGTGTCCAGAACGGTTTCGACGTTGGACGCGGCGCTCTTGAGGCTTTTGCCAACAGTGGCAAAGGCTTCTGGCGCTGGATGCGATTTTTCCAGAGCATCAATGCTGGAGTGGAACTGGGACACGCCCAGAGCCGTCATGTCTTGCAGGTTCTTGGTGGCCAGAGCGATGGTGCTTTCAGCCGATGCCTTCAGGGCTTCCAGAGCGGCTTGTGGCTCTTTGATGCTTTTGAAGGTTTCAACGGTTTGTGCCACAGCGGCTTGAGCGCTTTGCGCTTGCTGTTGTGCCAGATCGCCCCAAGCCTTGAGGTTGTCCATCACAGGCTTGAACGCGTCTTGAGCAGCAGCAGGGTTGAACTTCTCGGCGTTTTCCTTGAGGGTTTTGGCGGCGGCTTCAAAAGGGTTGTTGCTAAACATGAGTTGGTCCTTGTAAAAAATGTTGCAGTGCAGCAATTATGCGGGATAAAACTGGAAGCAGAAAAAATTCTTTGTTTCTTTGTCTGAATAGTGGCTGATTTAGGGAGCAATGCCTAACAGGCCGCTCAAATCCTGCCCGCGCCCGGCCTTGCGTCAAACCCTCTGTCCGAAACAGCACATTTCCGACAGACGCCCGCGCCAGCCGGGCCTCCGCTGCGGCACCAGACCCGACAAACCCGCCCCGAAAACCCCAGAACGCGGCGCTTTGTGCCTTTAAAACAGGTGGCATGCCCCTTGCGATAAGGCTTTGCAAAGGATGCCGCCCATGCCGCTCAATCTCATCATCAACGACACCACTTTGCGCGACGGCGAACAGACCGCCGGGGTGGCTTTCACCGTTGACGAGAAATGTTCGATTGCCTGCGCGCTGGCCGCCGCTGGTG
>CAIYKK010000366.1 GCA_903926695.1 uncultured Burkholderiales bacterium | reverse complement strand
GCTCTTCCGATCTGAAATATATCGGTTCCAGAAAGAGCCTCGGGTTTCATATCAAGAACTGATATAGCATCATCAGGACAATCAATTTTTCCTTCGCGGCGCTTTTTCCAATTCAATCGCGCCTTTTCAAGTAATTTCCCATCAACTACTTGGCCTCGATTCCACTGCTGTTCAAACCAAAAACTCATCTTCGCCAGTGAAACTTCATCATCCGTGACAAACCCAGCTTCCTGCCAGCCATCAAATTCACCGTCTTCAATATTGAGACCATTGGTCGAAAAATTTGCCGAGCCAACAATCGCTGACTTATCGCCAATCACAACTTTGGCATGCAAATCATTGAGATGCCGGATTTCAATATTCTTGTAAAGTTTTTCGATAGGTTCTGGATTTGTCCCGCCGCTGGTCAAGTTGCAAAGAATGCGAATTGGCTTTTCAATTTTCTCAAAAAGCTTTTCAGCACCTTTGCCCCAAAATGCAACAGCAATATCAACCGAATCACTTTTTTGAATGATTTTTTCAACTTGAAATTTATAATCTTCAGATGTAACAAACATACGCTTTTCTCCCGTTTTATCAAACAAACTCAGACAAACAAATCCTTGTACTCATCGCGCAGCAAATTCTTCTGCACCTTGCCCATCGTGTTGCGCGGCAATTCATTCACCACAAAACACTGTTTCGGAATTTTAAAATTCGCCAACTGCGCCTTGAGCGCGGCAATAATTCCCCCCGCGTCCAGCACCGCGCCCGGTTTGGCAATCACCACGGCCACGCCGACTTCGCCAAAATCCGGGTGCGGCACGCCGATCAAGGCGCTTTCGGCCACGCCGGGCAGTTCGTTGATATAACCTTCCACCTCGGCGGGATAGACGTTGTAGCCGCCGCTGATAATCAAATCCTTGCTGCGCCCGACGATGGTGATATACCCGTCGCCGTCGATTTTCCCGACATCGCCGGTTTTAAAATAACCGTCGTCAGTAAATTCTTCCGCCGTTTTTTCGGGCATGCGCCAGTAGCCTTGAAACACATTCGGCCCTTTGACCTGAATGCCGCCAATATCGCCCGCTGGCAGGCTCTGGCCGTCTTCGCCCTGCACGCGCAGGCTCACGCCCGGCAGCGCAAAACCGACGGTGCCGCCGCGCCGCTCGCCGCCTTGGCTGATTTGGTACGGGTTGGAGGTGAGCATGGCCGTTTCGCTCATGCCGTAGCGCTCCAAAATCGTGTGGCCGGTGCGCGCCGTCCATTCATGAAAGGTGTCGATCAGCAGCGGCGCGGAGCCGGAAATAAATAATCGCATATTGCGGCAGGCGTCGCGGCTCAGGCCAGTCTCGGCGAGCAGGCGCACATACAGCGTCGGCACGCCCATAAATACTGTGGCTTCGGGCAGTTTTTCAATCACCCGTTTGGGATCGAATTTATTCAACCAGATCATTTTGCTGCCGTTAATCAGCGCGCCGTGAATGGCAATAAACAGGCCGTGAACGTGGAAAATCGGCAGCGCGTGAATCAGCACGTCGCCGCCCTGCTCCGGCGTGCGCCAGCCCCAATAATCTTTCAGCACCCGCGCATTACTGAGCAAATTGCCGTGCGACAGCATCGCGCCTTTGCTGCGGCCCGTGGTGCCGCTGGTGTAGAGAATCGCGGCCAAATCGTCAGGCTGTTTAATAGCGGCGGCGTGCTGGTCGCTGCAGTGGGCGGCGCGCGCCAAGAGCGAGCCGGTGCGGTCGTCGTCGAGCGTGAAGACGTTTTGTGTGCCGGCGTTAAAGGCGATTTTGCTGACCCAGCCAAAGTTGGCGCTGCTGCACACGACGACGGCAGGCTCGGCGTTACCGATGAAATATTCGATTTCTGCGCGCTGGTAAGCGGTGTTGAGCGGCAAAAACACATAACCGGCGCGCAGCGTGGCCAAATAAAGCACAACAGCTTCAACGGATTTTTCGACCTGCACGGCGACGCGGGCACCGTCGGGCAGGCCCAGCGACTGCAGCAAATTGGCCATCATGGCGCTGCCGCGCTCTAAATCGGCCCACGAATAATTCAAGCCGCTGTCGGTTTCAATGGCAATGCCGTCGAGCGCGGCGGGAAAGGCCGCACGCAGGGCGGCAAACAGGTTGTGGCTCATGGGCGTGGGCGTTCAAACAATCTGGAATTCAGGCAGGGCGGGCTGAAACTGCGGCGGGCGCTTTTCCATGAAAGCGCTGATGCCTTCGCGGTGCTCGGTCGAATCGGCGTAGTCGTAGGCGCTGGCGATGAGCTGCTCGGCGGCGGGTCCGGCCAGCAAGGGCACGAGCGCCCGGAAAGTCGCTTTGTTCAGGCGCGCAGCCTGGGGTGCGAGCTGGGTGATGCGCTGGGCGCGTGCCAACGCGGCGGCGGCGACTTCGGCGGCGGGGACGATTTGGTTTAAAAAGCCGCGCTGCTTCATTTCAGCAGCATCGAGCACTGCGGCGGATAGCAGCATTTCGCGGGCGGTCAGCTCGCCCACGGCGCGCATGACCAGCACAGTCTCACGCGGCGCCATCGGAAAACCCAGCTT
>CAIYKK010000365.1 GCA_903926695.1 uncultured Burkholderiales bacterium | reverse complement strand
GCGCAGCGGCGCAATCGCGGCCAGGCTGTCGAGCAGGTGGTGCGTCATCATTTCCGCCGGATCGCGCACGGCGGTCAGGTTATAGACCTGCGTCCATTTCGCAATCAAGGCCTGGTAATCGAGCAGCTGCTGGATTTGCGGCTCGCTCAGTTCGAGTTTCAGCGCTTGCAGTCCGGCCAGCAAAGTGGCGCGCAAATTCAGGTCAACCGCCATCACAGCGCTCCCGGTTCGGTGGTGCTGGCATCAAGGGTTTTCAGCGGCACGGTGTTTTTCCAGAGGTTCTTTTTCAAATGCACCAACAGCAGCGACACCGTGGCGGGCGTGATGCCCTGAATGCGCGAAGCCAGCCCCAGCGTTTCGGGCCGGTGTTTGGCCAGCGCCTGGCGCGCCTCAAAACTCAGTGCGGCGACTTGCAGATAATCCAGATCGGGCGGCAGTTTGAGATTTTCATAATGCGCGGCGCGCCCGACCTCGATTTTTTGCTGGTCGATGTAACCCGCGTATTTGGCGGTGATTTCGATCTGCTCGATGACACTTTTCACCAGATCGGCGGACAGGGCGTTTTCCGGCGCGCAAATGTCCGGGTTGGCGTATTTGCCATCGCTGAGTGACATTAGGGCGGCGTAACTCACGTCCGGGCGGCGCAGCAGATCGGCCAGGTTGTATTCACGTTCGATGGCTTTTCCCAGCACACGTTCGGCCTCGGCCACGGGCAAATTGTTCGGATTTATCCAAATCATTTGTAACCGTTTCGCTTCATGTGAAACGAGATCCCGCTTGCGGTTAAAGGCGTCCCAGCGGGCGTTATCGACCAATCCCAGCTCGCGGCCTTTTTCGGTCAGGCGCATATCGGCGTTGTCTTCGCGCAGCATCAGGCGGAACTCGGCGCGGCTGGTGAACATGCGATACGGCTCGGTCACGCCCTTGGTGATCAGGTCATCGACCAGCACGCCTAAATAGGCTTCGTCGCGTTTCGGCAGCCAGGCGTCTTTGCCTTGGCATTGCAGCGCGGCGTTGATTCCGGCGAACAGGCCTTGCGCCGCAGCTTCTTCGTAGCCCGTCGTGCCGTTGATCTGTCCAGCAAAAAAGAGGCCGCCAATGGCGCGGGTTTCAAAGCTGGATTTCAATGCGCGTGGGTCGAAATAATCGTATTCAATCGCGTAGCCGGGGCGCAGGATGTGGGCGTTTTCCATGCCCTTCATTGAGCGCACCAGCGCGTATTGAATGTCAAACGGCAGGCTGGTCGAGATGCCGTTGGGGTAGATTTCGTGCGTCGTCAGCCCTTCAGGTTCGAGAAAAATCTGGTGGCTGTCCTTGCCCGCAAAGCGGTTGATCTTGTCTTCCACGCTCGGGCAGTAGCGCGGGCCGACGCCGTCGATCTTGCCGGTGAACATCGGGCTGCGGTCAAAGCCGGAACGAATGATGTCGTGCGTGCGCTCGTTGGTGTGCGTGATCCAGCAGGGCATCTGCCGGGGGTGCGCGATGGCCCCGCCCATGAAGCTGAACACCGGCACCGGCCCAGCCGTGCCGCCGGGCATGCCGTCGCCGGGCTGCTGCGTGCATTGGCTGAAGTCAATTGAGCGCCCGTCGATGCGCGGCGGCGTGCCGGTTTTCAGGCGGCCTTGCGGTAGTTTCAGCTCTTTCAGGCGCGCTGACAGCGAGACGGCGGGCGGATCGCCCGCCCGTCCACCCGCGTAGTTATTCATGCCAACGTGAATCTTGCCGTCGAGAAACGTGCCCGCCGTCAGCACCACGGTGCGCGCCTTGAACTTGATGCCGACCTGCGTGACCGCGCCGACGACGCGCTCGCCTTCAACCAGTAAATCATCGACGGCTTGCTGGAACAGCCACAGGTTCGGCTGGTTTTCCAGCATGCGGCGAATCGCGGCTTTGTACAAAATGCGGTCGGCCTGGGCGCGGGTAGCGCGCACCGCCGGACCTTTGGAGCTGTTCAAAATGCGGAACTGGATGCCGCCCTCGTCGGTGGCCAGCGCCATCGCGCCGCCCAGCGCATCGACTTCCTTGACCAGATGGCCTTTGCCGATGCCGCCTATCGACGGGTTGCAGCTCATCTGGCCGAGGGTTTCGATGTTGTGCGACAGCAGCAGCGTTTTGCAGCCCATGCGGGCGGCGGCGAGCGCGGCCTCGGTGCCAGCGTGGCCGCCGCCGACCACGATCACGTCAAATTCTTGCGGGTAAAACATTTCAGCCTCTGGTAATGGAAGGGTAGTGCCAGCGGCTGGTGCCGTGGCCGAACGGCGTGCAGCCGTGGCGGGTCAAGGGCGGTGGCAAGCCGCAGATTTTACCGGTTCGAGGCAAAACGCCAGAGGCTGGGGCCAACCGATGCGGGCGGCGTTCGGCATTTCACCGCCCGGCAGCCGGGCTTGCCGCCTGTGCGCCAGCATGGCACTTGCAATCTGGACACGCTGAAACATTTGACGTGAAATGATGCAAATCAACTCCAACCCACGCGCACGCAAACGAAGAAAATTTTGTCGTGCCATACTGGTTTGTGGTCGCACAGTGTCAGCAAGTTGTAGTCAAACCGCACCACACTGGACAACCCTTTTTTCAAAAACTCAGGAGACCTTTTTATGACCCGTGAAGTTGTAGTTGTTAGTGGCGTCCGTACTGCTATTGGAACCTTTGGCGGCAGCCTCAAAGACACGCCGCCCACCGAGCTGGCCGCGCTGGTGGTGCGCGAGTCGCTGGCCCGCGCTGGCGTCGATGGCAAGGATGTCGGCCACGTTGTGTTCGGCCATGTGGTCAACACCGAAGCCAAGGATATGTATCTGTCGCGCGTGGCCGCAGTCAACGGCGGCTGCTCCGAAGGCACGCCCGCCTTTAACGTCAACCGCCTGTGCGGCTCCGGCCTGCAAGCCATCATCTCGGCCAGCCAGTCCATTTTGCTGGGCGACACCGACATCGCCATCGGCGGCGGCGCGGAAAACATGAGCCGTGGCCCTTACGCCAGCCTCGCCACCCGTTTTGGCGCGCGCATGGGCGACAGCAAAATGATCGACATGGTGGTCGGCGCGCTGCACGACCCGTTCCACACCATCCACATGGGCGTGACGGCTGAAAACGTCGCCGCCAAATACGGCATCACCCGCGAGATGCAGGACGCGCTGGCCGTCGAAAGCCACAACCGCGCCCAGCGCGCCATCGAAGGCGGACTGTTCAAAGACCAGATCGTCCCCGTCATGCTGAAAAGCCGCAAGGGCGAAGTCGCCTATGACACCGACGAGCACTACCGCCCGAACTGCACGCTGGCCGACATGACCAAGCTCAAGCCGGTGTTCGTCAAGGAAAACGGCACCGTCACCGCTGGCAACGCCTCCGGCATCAACGACGCAGCTGCCGCCGTGGTGCTGATGGAAGCCGGTGTCGCTCAGGCGCGTGGCTTGAAGCCGCTGGCCCGTCTGGTCGGCTACGCCCACACCGGCCTGGACCCCAAGCTGATGGGCGCTGGCCCGATCTCGGCCACGCTGGCCGTGCTGAAAAAAACCGGCCTCACGGTCAACGACCTGGACGTGATCGAAGCCAACGAAGCCTTCGCCGCCCAAGCCTGCGCCGTGACCCGTGAACTGGACCTGGACCCGGCCAAGGTCAACCCGAACGGTTCGGGCATCTCGCTGGGCCACCCGATTGGCGCGACCGGTGCGTTGATCACCGTCAAGGCCCTCTACGAACTGCAGCGCATCCAGGGCCGCTACGCGCTGGTGACCATGTGCATCGGCGGCGGCCAGGGCATTGCCGCGATTTTCGAGCGCATTTAATTTAAAACGCTCCGCCCGGCCCGGCCTTCAAAGCCGGGCCGGGCGATCCAAGCGCCTCCTGCCTGGTTTTTAGACACCTGCGGAGAGCGCCCATCGCTGTCATGCACCAGTACATAGAACAGCAGCAAACACCACATTAATTCCCGTAGAGGACCACGCTGTCCGGGCTGTTGATCCCGCCCTGTTTTTATGCGGGAAATGTAAGACTTGTTTTGGTTACTTCTCTTGCAAAAAGCCAAATCTTTTCAGGGGATGGCGACGTACCATGCGCTCTTTTTCAAGGAAGAGTCACATGGCCACACCGTTTTTTGGCAAGCGAGAAGAAACCCCCGCGCCGCCGCGCTCAGGCAGCGCCAGCAGCTACGCCAACAGCATTCCCAGCCCCGTGTCGCCGCCTTCCATCCTGCAGCCGGGCGCGATCAGGGATTCTGCCTTCACCGGCACCGAGGGCAGCAAACTCACGGTGGGCTTGAACATCAAGCTCAAAGGCGTGGAGATCACCGACTGCGACACGCTGGTGGTCGAAGGCCTGGTCGAGGCGACGATGAATTCGCGGGTGATGCAGATTTCCGAGCAGGGTGCATTCAAGGGCGCGGCTGAAATCGACCTGGCCGAAATCCGGGGCGTGTTTGAAGGCAACCTGACCGTGCGCCAAAAGCTGGTGATTTACGCCAGCGGCAAGGTCACCGGCACGATCCGCTACGGCAAGCTGGTGGTTGAAGAAGGCGCCCAACTCTCGGGCGACATCGCTTTTGGCACCCAGAGCCAGAGCGGAAAACTCCCCGCCCTCGGCAAGCCGGGGCTGCAAACGGTGACCTGAAGCGCCGGTAAATCGTAACGAACGGTGCGCAAGCTCAAAGGTACGCCCCGCGCAGGGCATGTTTAAAAGCGCGGCAAATCGGGGTGCGCAATCTTGCCGCCGCGCACCAGCATTTTTCCGTACTCGGCGCAGCGGTGCAGCGTCGGAATCACCTTGCCGGGGTTGAGCAGCCCTTTGGCATCAAAAGCGCGTTTAACGCCAAACATCTGCTCGTTTTCCGCCGCTGAAAACTGCACGCACATCGAGTTGAGCTTTTCCACGCCCACGCCGTGCTCGCCGGTGATGGTGCCGCCCATCGCCACGCTGGTTTCCAGAATCTCGGCGCCAAACAGCTCGCAGCGGTGCAGTTGGTCGGGGTCGTTGGCATCAAACAAAATCAGCGGGTGCAGGTTGCCGTCACCGGCGTGAAACACGTTGGCGCAGCGCAGTTGGTATTTTTTCTCCATCTCCTGAATCGCCAGCAGCATGTCGGCCAGGCGCTTGCGGGGAATGGTGGAGTCCATGCACATGTAATCGGGGCTGATGCGCCCGCTGGCCGG
>CAIYKK010000364.1 GCA_903926695.1 uncultured Burkholderiales bacterium | reverse complement strand
ACCGGGCCGCGCCCGCCCGCGCTGCCCATGACCGTCCCCGCTGGCACGGTGTTATTCACCGAAAACACGCCCTGCCAGGGCTTTCCGCTGGTGCTCGATGGCGAGATCAAGGTGTCGCGCAGCTCGGGCGATGGCCGCTCGCTGGAGCTGTACCGCGTCGTGCCCGGCGAGTTGTGTCTGGTGTCGTCGGCGTGTCTGTTTCGCACCCAGCCGCTGTCGGCGCACGGCGTCACCACGCGGGCCAGCACGCTGCTGTTGATTCCGCCGGACGTGTTCACGCGCTGGCTGGAAACCCCTGCGTTTCGCCATGAAGTGCTGGGGCTGTTCGCCGAACGCATGGCCGATTTGACGGCGCTGATCGACGCGGTGGCGTTTCAACGGCTGGACCAGCGGCTGGCCGCCGCGCTGCTGGGCCGGGGGCCGAATCTGGCGCTGACGCACCAAGCGCTGGCCGATGAGCTGGGCACGGTGCGCGAAATCGTCTCGCGCCTGCTGCGCCGCTTCGAGCGCGAAGGCTGGGTCAGCCTGTCGCGTGAGCGCATTCATATTTGCGACAGCGCCGCGCTGCGGGCGATGGCGGGCGCTGGGTGACCCAAGTCACAGACCCGAAGGCGGGCAGCGCGTCCAATGGCGGCATTCACCCTCTTTCAAAGGAAACTGTCATGAAATCAAACGTCGGCGGCATTGACCGCATTTTGCGCATCGTTGTGGGCCTGGTGCTGATCGGCCTGGCCGCCACCAGCACGGTCGGCCTGTGGGGCTGGATTGGCGTCGTGCTGCTGGTCACGGGCGCGATTGGCTGGTGCCCGCCCTACGCGCTGCTGGGCTTTAGCACCTGCGCAATGAAAAACAAAAGCTGATTTTTTTACACCGCGCCCGCGCCAGCGCCGTCAGGCCATAAAGCCTAAAATGATTTGGTGCAAGTCCAAACCATCCTCAACGCCGATCTTCATTGCCACTCCGTCGTCTCCGACGGCACCCTGACGCCCGAAGCGCTGGCCCAGCGCGCCAAAACCAACGGCGTCGAACTCTGGGCGCTGACGGACCACGACGAAATCGGTGGCCAGCAGCGCGCCGCCGCCGCCGCCAAGGCGCTTGATCTTCTCTACCTCACCGGCACCGAAATTTCCGTCACCTTTGCGAGCGAAACCGTTCACATCGTCGGGCTGGGTTTTGACGCGGACGATGTCGGCATCCAGCAGGGTTTGCGCAGCACACGCGGCGGACGCAACCAGCGGGCGATGGAAATGTCGGACTCGCTGGCCAAGGCGGGCATTGCCGGTGCCTACGACGGCGCGGTCAAGTTTGCGGGCAACCCCGATTTAATTTCGCGCACGCACTTTGCGCGCTTTCTGGTCGAGTCCGGCGTGTGCCGCGAAACCAACGAGGTTTTTCGCAAATACCTGACCGAAGGCAAACCCGGCTACGTGCCGCACCGCTGGGCCAGCCTGCGCGACGCCGTGACCTGGATCACGCAGGCGCAGGGCGTGGCGGTGATTGCCCATCCGGGGCGCTACAACTTCACGCCAAACGAAGAATATGCGCTCTTCACCGAATTCAAGGCCCACGGCGGGCGGGCGGTGGAAGTTGTCACCGGCAGCCACACCAAGCAGGAGTTCGTGAAATACGCCGAAACGGCCAAAGAATTCGGCCTCGCCGCCTCGCGCGGCAGCGACTTTCACAGCCCCGAAGAAAGCCGCACCGACTTGGGCACGCTGCCCTTTTTGCCGGACGGCCTCACGCCAGTGTGGGAACTGCTGGCCGGGCGCATCCGCTGATGTCCGGCCCGCCCAAAACCGCGCCGCATGCGCTGGCGGTGCGCGACAGCTGCGCCGTGATCGAAGCGGTCGAATCCTGAAAATCATCCATCATGGCCCAGTTTTTTGAAGTCCACCCCGAGAATCCGCCCGCCCGGCTGTTAAAACAGGCCGCCGCCCTGCTCGCACGCGGCGGCATCGCGGCGGTGCCGACCGATTCGAGCTACGCGCTGGTCTGCCAGCTCGACGACAAAGCTGCCGCCGACAGCCTGCGCCGCATCCGGGGCGTGGACGACAAGCACCACCTGACGCTCTTGTGCCGCGACTTAAGCGAACTGGCCAATTACGCTAGAGTCGATAACAAGCAGTTTCGCCTGCTCAAAACCGCCACGCCCGGCCCGTACACCTTCATTCTGGAAGCGAGCAAAGAAGTGCCGCGCCGCCTGAGCCACCCGTCGCGCAAAACCATCGGCCTGCGCGTGCCCGAGCACAAAACGCTGCAGGCGCTGCTCGAACTGCACGGCGCGCCGCTGCTGGCCACCACCCTGATTCCACGCGGCGAAACCGAGCCGCTGAACGACGCCCGCGCCATCCGCGAGCTGATGGAGCACGAATTGGCAGCCGTGATCGACGCAGGTGCCTGCCACCACGCGCCCACCACGGTGATCGACCTCACGCCAATGGGCCACGGCGACGAGCCGGTGGTGATGCGCCAGGGCCGGGGCGAGCTGGCCCCGCTCGGACTTTGAGCGCCACCGCGCCAAAGCAGCCCAAGCGGCCCAAGTAGCCGGTCTGAGACAATCCGGGCATGGACGCCAACCTGATTCAAACCATTGCGCTGTACGCGCTGCCCGTGCTGTTCGCCATCACTGTCCACGAAGCGGCCCACGCCTACGCGGCGCGCTATTTTGGCGACAGCACCGCTTACCGGCTGGGGCGCGTGACGCTCAACCCATTCAAGCACATCGACCCCGTCGGCACCATTGCCATGCCGCTGCTGCTGTATTTCGCCACGTCCGGCGCGTTTTTGTTTGGCTACGCCAAGCCGGTGCCGGTCAATTTTGGCGCGCTGCGCAACCCCAAGCGCGATATGGTCTGGGTCGCACTGGCCGGGCCAGCATCGAACTTTGCCCAGGCCATCGTCTGGATGGCCATGCTGATCGTGCTCAACGGCATGGGCGTACAGGAGCCGTTTTTTATCGAAATGGCACAGGGCGGTATTCTGGTCAATCTGGTGATGTGGGCGTTTAACCTGTTTCCACTGCCGCCGCTGGACGGCGGGCGCATCCTCGTCGGCCTGCTGCCGTGGAAGCAGGCGCAGGCGGTTTCGCGCATTGAGCCCTGGGGTTTCTTTATCGTCATGGGGCTGGTGCTGGCTGGCGTGGTCGGCAGCCTGTGGCTGCGCCCGCTGATGGCGCTGGGCTATGGCTTCATCAAGCTCTT
>CAIYKK010000363.1 GCA_903926695.1 uncultured Burkholderiales bacterium | reverse complement strand
CTCGCGGTCATCTGCGGCTTCGCCGGAAATTTCATTGCCGGCCGGCTGGGCGATCTGGATGTCGGGCCGATTCCGGCGGGCACGCCGGTCAGCCTGCTGGGCAACGTCAATCCGTGGATGCTGGCCAGCCTGTTTTACCTCGGCTCCGGCTGCGGGCTGTGGCTTTACCGCCGCTGGCGCAACGCCGCGCCCGTCGCCATGCCGGCCAACGAGCGGCCTTGGTTAGCTGGCGCCATTTTGTCGGGTGGCGTTGTCGGCCCGGTGCTGCTGATGTACGGCTTGACGCACATGAGCGCCGCCTCGGCCTCGCTGATGCTCAACGCGGAAAGCGTTTTCACCGCGCTGATCGCCTGGATCGCTTTTAAAGAAAACGTGGACAGGCGCATTGCGCTGGGCATGCTGGCCATCGTCGCGGGCGCGCTGATTTTGAGCTGGCCCGGCAATGCGGACTTTTCTGGCACAGTGCCTGCGCTGGCGGTGCTGGGCGCGTGTCTGGCCTGGGGGCTGGACAACAACCTGACCCGGCGCGTCTCCCTGAGCGATGCCGCCTGGCTTGCCAGCGTCAAGGGTTTGGCGGCGGGAAGCGTCAATCTGGCGCTGGCGTTGCTGGTGGGCGCGCCGCTGCCGCCGTGGCCGCTGATTTTGGGCGCAGGCGTTGTCGGCTTTGCCGCGTATGGGGTCAGTCTGGTGCTGTTTGTCGTCGGGCTGCGGCACCTGGGAACGGCCCGGGCCGGGGCGTATTTTTCAGTCGCGCCATTTTTCGGCTCGCTCCTGGCCGTGCCGCTGCTTGACGAGGCTTTGAGCATCCCGCTGATGGTTGCCGGTTTCATGATGGGCATCGGCGTCTGGCTGCACTTGACCGAGCGCCACCAGCACTTTCACACCCACGAGCCTGTTGAACACGACCACACGCACCGCCACGAGGAGCACCATCAGCACAGCCACGCCGAAGCTGGTCACGCGGCAGGCGCTGAAAGCCATCGCCACACGCACCGCCACGAAGCCTTAGCACATGACCACGCGCATTTCCCGGATGCGCATCATCGGCATCAGCACTGAGGGGTGCCGACAGTGCTGATGCCACTGGGCGCTTGAAAAGATGCGACAGATTTCGGCGGCTGTTTAATTCAGGCAAATCCTGATGCAGCTTTTGATCTAGGCTTAGATAAAGTGGATGAATTCAGCGTCAAACAATGGTCGCTTCGTGCTCATCCAACTCAAATCGGACAAGCTCGATATTGAGTCTCTGAAATGCATCTATCAAATCAACGGCAATCTTTTCTTTGCAAGGAAGAACGATGACTCTTCGGCACTTATCTGCTGTTCCATGAACCATAAGCTGGCCAATTGCCCCATAAATATCTGATCGTGCCGTACTCGTCTTGACTTCAAAAATCTCTACCAACTCACGGCCAACAGCAACTCCCATATCGATCAGGACATTTTTAACAATTCGTCCATCTTTAGGGAATGGTTTCGACATTCGCCAGATTTTCAAAGCATCAACAACATCACCATGACGCGACAAATAATCAATTTCAGTAGATCTTCGGCCCGTTCGCCTACCTCTGGGTTCAGGATAAAAGTCAACGTATTCTTGCTTCTTTTGCTTAAACTCGGGAGTTTCTAAATAACCAGCACGAACCGCCAGCTTAAATCGAGCGACGATGTCGATATATCGGATGGCAGAACGGCTTGCAGCCATGCCCTCGACGGGCATGACCAAAATTCCTTCTCGTATATCACCTGATGAATCCAAAACCTTCTCAAGGGGCTCGCCACTCCAAGCCAAGAAATCGGTTTTCCCAACCCCCTTCATACCTCCGCCAATACCACCAGAATGAAATAGATAAATCATTCCAGTATTGTTGTTCCGGGCAAAGAAACCGGCAACTTGATTACTTTGTCCTTCGTATGGAATATTAATCTGAACAGAAGTATTTAACACAGAGTCAGTGTGAAAAATACCGAATAAATTCAGACGCCGAGGCGTAGCCACATATTTCTCAGAATCTTTTGAATAAAACCAATATTTACTGTTGTGAAATACCTCTGCACCTAAAATTCTTCCACCCGGAGATCCAATATCTTTTGTCGAACGCATTGTTAAATCTCGCCGGAGGACTGCTTCGAGCAGCTTCTGCGCCTTCGCAATTTCTTTTTTTGACTCTAAAAGTGAAAACATGAAATCCCTTAATTTTCAGTGCAATGCATTGCCGGTTAAGTAACGATGAAATTTTGCGCTCTGAATGCGTCCAGTCCGACTATAACCCTCTATGGAAAGCTGGATTAACAATTTATTTCCGCCGCAATCCAGCCCCGCAGGCTGTTTAAAAACGTCCAGCCCCGCACCTTGGGCAAATCCTCCACTCGCACCACGCCCTCGCTCACGCGCCCTTCGCGCAGCGCCAGCGCCCGGCCCACGCCGGGCAGCAGGCCGCAGGCCAGCGGCGGCGTGACCCAGTGGCCGTCGATCAGCAGCGCCACGTTGCCCCGCGTGCATTCGGTGATTTCGCCCTCGGCGTTCCACAGCACGGTGTCGAACACGCCGGACTGCGTGGGCGTGAAAGCGTCGTAATGGGCGCGGCGCGTGGTTTTGAAGCGCACGAATTCGCCGTGCGCCTCCATCAGCGCCCGCTCGGCCAGTTGCAGCCGCACGCTGGCGGGCGATGCTTCCAGCGCGAACGCTTCGGCGCGGGCTTGGCCTTGCGCGTTCAGCAGCAGGCGCACGCGCCACGCGCCTTGCGGGTGGGCTTGCGCGAGTTGCTGCAAACAGCTTTCCACATCCGTCACATTCAGCGGGTAGCCGAAATGCGCAGCGGCCCCGGCTAGGCGCTGCAAATGCTCGGCGACGTGGCGCAACTGGCCGTTGTCCAGCGCCAGGGTTTCGAGAAGGTCAAAAGGCATGCTGGCGCGCTCCAAAAATTGTTGTTTGTTTTTCCATTCCTGCCATTCCGCGTCCGGCGCAGCGCCTGACGTGATGCCGCTGCCGATGCCGCAGCGCAGCCGCCCGGCCTGCACGCTGACGGTGCGAATCGGCACGTTAAACGTGGCGCGAATGTCGCCGCGTCCCGGCGCGCACGACTGCCCCGGCTGGCCTGACTCGCCCCGGCCCGGCACCGGTCGCACCACGCCGATGGCCCCGCAGTACACGCCACGCGGCGCTGGCTCCAGCGTGCGGATCAGTTGCATGGCGCGCACCTTGGGCGCGCCCGTCACCGAGCCGCAGGGAAACAGCGCGCCAAAAACATCAACAAGCGTAGTGCCGGGCCGGGTTTTGGCGGTCACGTCGGAGGTCATTTGCCAGACCGTCGGCAGCGCCTGAGTGTCGAAAAGGTGCGGCACCTGCACGCTGAACGGCTGGGCGATGCGCGAGATATCGTTGCGCAGCAAATCGACAATCATGACGTTTTCGGCGCGCTCTTTGGGCGAGGCGCGCAGGGCTGCGGCCTGGGCCGCGTCCAGTTCGGGCGTGGTGCCGCGTGCCGCCGTGCCTTTCATGGGCCGCGCCAGAATCTCGCCGCCCTGATGGGCCGGGCCGTCCTGCCAGTCAAAAAACAGCTCGGGCGAGACGGATAACAACTGCTCGCCGCCCGCGCTGGCCGCGCTGGCTGCTTTACCAGAATCATCGGTTGCGCTAATTTCACACATTTGACCGGCGCTGCCCGCGCTGCCCGTGCTGGCCGCGTTGCCCGCGCCACCTGCGCTGGCCGAAAAGCCCGCAGCGTCCGCGCCGCCGGTGTCGATAAACGCCGCGTAGCCGCCCGGCTGGGCGCGCTGCAGCGCGGCGAACAGCCCCAAGGCGGCTTCGGCGGGCGGCTCGCCCAGCCACGCACCCAACAGCGGCGCGGTGAAGTTGACCTGGTACAGCTCGCCGTCAGCAATGGCGCGCTGGATGTGCGCCAGCGCGGCGTCGAAGGCCGGGCGCGGGCAGCTTTCCTGCCACTGGGCCTGAACCGCTGGGGCTTGAATCGAAGCAGCGGCTGAAGTGGCCAGTTTTTCAATGGCGACAGTTGACGTGGCAACGGCTGAAGCTGTGGCCGCCACTGCAGCTTGCGGTGCGATGGCGAACGCATTTAAAACCTGGGCAGCGCTGGCGCTTTCAGCCCCGCCTTGCGGCCACGGCAGCGCCTCGTCATAAACAGCGAACCACACCAGCGGGCCGTCGGGCGCGTGTGTGGTTAGCGCGCTGTCAAACGCCGCCGCCGCTTCGTAGCGCACGTAGCCGACGCACCAGCGCCCCTGCTGCGCGGCGGCCTGCACCGCATCCAGCAGCGGGCCGACCTGCGCCAGCTCGTGCGCCACCAGCACCGAGCGCGGCGCGCCAAACGCGTGACGCAAGCGCGGTGCGGCGCTGTCCAACGGGTCAGAAAAGTCGATCAGGGAAGAAATTCGAGTCATAAATGCCTTTTGCGCGCAGCTTGTGGGCGCTGGCAGCGATTAAAACAGGCGCAATTTTGACGCCTGCGCCGTCCGCCGCGCCGCCCCGCCCGCCTTCTCCCGGACGGCGGGCGGTCAAACGAGCGCGCCCGGCACGCCGCCCTTACGCCGCGCCGATAT
>CAIYKK010000362.1 GCA_903926695.1 uncultured Burkholderiales bacterium | reverse complement strand
CGGTATCACGATTGGCCGTGCAATGACGCCCGCCTTTCTAAGCTGCCTATTCGGCAGTGAACATGGCGGCGTAGGCTTGCCCAACGGTGATGATTTTCTAAGCTGCCTATTCGGCAGTGAACGCGTGTGTGTGCAGGCGGGTGTGTGTGCGCAATTTCTAAGCTGCCTATTCGGCAGTGAACGGCGGCGATGACACGCCCGACGCCATCGTGTCGGGCACCACCGATAACTTTTGGTCAGACCCCGATTGCCAGGTCGTGCGCAGCGCCACGCCCAGCGCGAGCATTGCGCTGGCCAAGTTCGCCGCGCCGCTGTACAGCACGGCGGGCGTGACATACCGGGCCGCCTGCCGCATGCGCGACAAATCCGATAACTACAGCCCGGCCTCTTCCATTTCTTCCATCACCATCACCAAGATTGCATAAAAAAAAATGAGCGCAACCCTGACCGCTGGCGGCAACGCCCTCACCCTCCAAGTCACCAACCCCGGCCGCGATGATCTTGTCGGCATGATCGTCTGGTGCAGCACCACCAACGGCTTCACGCCCGGCCCTGCGACGCAGGTGTACAACGGCGCAGACTTGACGCTGCAAATCATCGGCCTCGCCGCTGGCACGGCGCATTACGTGCGCTACGCCCTGCAGAGCGAAATCGACCCGACCGATTACGACGTGTTGGCCCAGCTCACGGCCACACCCGTGGCATCGGCAGCGCCAGGGGCGACCGTGGGCGCTACAGTCGGCGTCAATCTGGCAGACAGCGCAGGGGCAGCTCTTGGGGAATACCAGGTGCTCAACAACACCGACAATTTGATCATGGCTCCTCAAGGTGGGATTCTGGTCACCCAGACGCAGCTGCTCACCGGGGCGCTCAAGATCAAACTGCCACAGCTATGGACAAACACCATGCTGCGATTGTCGGTGGACATCTATGAGTATTCCACCGGGCTGATGTGTACGATTGAGATCGGAGGGTACAACTACCAGAACGGCAACTGGTTCAACGTCTCTGCCAAGATACTGGGAGGCTCTAATGTGGAGTACCCCGTTTACTTCGGGCACGACGGCACAAAATGCTGCATCTGGGTAGGCATTCCGACAGAAACGTGGGCGTATCCGCAGGTGCGCGTCCATGATGTATTCTTGGGCTACAGCAACGTCAGCCGAACCCTGTGGGAAACCGGCTGGGCGCTGTCGTTTGACCCCACGGTCCTGACGCCAGGCACGGGCGCCAACCAATACTCGGCCTCAGTGCTTGACACCTTGCCCGGCTCCGACTGGTCCAAGTCAAGCAAGCGCCCTGCGAACCTTTCAGCGTTGACCGGTTCTGAAAGCATCCAGAACAATGCCATCACATTGTCAGCGGCGGGGACGCTGAGTGGCGCTGGCGGTGGGACTGTCACGCTACCGGGAATGGGGTTGAAGACATTCCGGGTGGCATCTTTTGGGCTTTCTGCGACCACAGCGCCAATCTCCGCAGGGCTGTACAACGCAACAACGGGTGAAATGATCACGGGCCAAGGGGCTATGTACACCGTCGTCAAGATTTCCCGTGCTACCGGAGTGGTGACCTTTGTGGGCAACTACAACACGTTAGCCGGAGGGGCGAACCCCGGCAATATGGCGGAAGCGCTGAATGCCATCGGTAGCGATTACATCGTTGCTGTGTACAGCTACGATGAGCCAAAGAACAATAGGCTCACGGGTGGGCTTGCGGAAGCCATGTACCGCCACGGAGCTAGCAAATCCGTATTCGGCTCGGCGAACTTTATGTACCGTGGCGCCTATGTTCTGGTCGGCATAGGCGCTTGCGGCGAAGGGAACGGCGCAGAGGTCTATCAGGGTGCAGTCTTTGCTGACCCTAACGCCTGGGTGGACATGAGCTTTTCGGTGATTAACGGAAACCTGACGGGTGTATCGACCAGTTCAACGCCAAAATCTTTGTCAGACTACGGGTATGTTGGCGCACTTGACGCTACTGCAGGCGCGACGTGGGGGATTAACGTGTCCTCGGTGCCTACAAACCTTTCGACCGCAAGTGCCGCACCGTCGGTGAGCGTGCTCAACAACGCCATCGCCCTGGCTGCAGACGGCACGCTGACCGGCGGCGGCGCATCGGCGCAAGTCAGCTTGACTTCCATCCCCGGAACGCTGCAAACGACGCACCTGGGCGCGTTCACAATGGCGGCCAGCTCCTCGATCACGGCGGGGACATCCGGCAATGGCGTAGTTCTCGATGCGACAAATAAACGGATCTCGATTTTCTCCACCGGCGTCGAGCGCATCCGCCTGGGCTATGGTGTAGGTGTAGGTGCCGCTTATGGGCTGCAGGTCAAAAGCAGCACTGGTAAGGTGCTGCAGGACACCGCCGATGGCGTTTTGATGCGCGGCGACGTGACACAAGACAACTACTCTATCGGCGACTCAAGCACCGGCGGCGTCGATGCGACGTTCGGGACGCATAACATTGCCATCGGCGTCAACGCGCTGGCTACTGCAGGCTCCTCAAAAATAGAAAACGTCGCAATCGGCACCGACACGCTGCGCTATGCCACCACGGCAGTGGGAAATGTCGCTGCCGGGCAGTACGCCCTCAAAAAAGTGACTGTGGGCTCGGGAAATGTGGCAACTGGCCGCAGCGCTGGCATGGCGATCACGACTGCAAACTTTAACCTGGCGCTTGGGGACGTGGCACTGTCTGGGGCGCTCGGCACGCTCACGCCAGTTGGCGATGGCAATGTGGCCCTGGGCCAACAGGCCATGCAATACGCTGCAGGCGCAGCTTGCACAAACAACACCGTAGCCGGGACCGGCGCGGGCGCAAACATGGCGGGGGCAGACAACGCGGTTTTTGGCGCACAAGCTGGCGTCAACATGACCGGCAACGAAAACACGGTGGTCGGCAAAAGCGCAGGCGGCACCAACAGCGGCGACCGCAACATTTTGATCGGCTACGGCGCTGGCTACGCCCTGCCCGCCACCGCGCGCGCTGTTGTTGTGCTGGGCAGCAACGACGGCGCGGGCGCTACCAATGGCACCATCATCCTGTCTGATGGCGACGGCAATATCCGGGCAACTGCGGCTGCGTCTGGTCTTTGGGTTTTCAAGGGCCAAATCCACACTGGCACGGATTCCACAAGCTCTAATGTGAGTTTTTGGAATCGCTATCGAAACGCCGGACTGGGCACAGGGCAATATGGATATTATGAAAATAGTATGTGCTCTGAGTCTTGCACCTCGGTCCATTACGGCGCATACATCGCGCTGCGAGGCGCAGACGGCGCTGCCGCGTACACGACCACGTCAATCCAGAGCCTCCGCGTTAATGATTATCTGAAAGGCGTAAACCAGACCATTACAACGCAGTACGGGATTTATATTCCCGGACTTTTGGCAGGGGTTGCAAACTGGGGCTTTTATCAAGCAGGGTCGGCAAACAAGAATTATTTCGCAGGCAACCTGCTGCTGGGCACTACAACGGATGATGGCGTCACGCAGCTGCAAATAGCCGGTGGAGCGCGGATTGACTCGGTGCGCGCCACAGAAACAACAGTGGCGTCTGCAGTGTCCACGACACATGCGCTGCAGACGGGCACGACGACAGGGCCGAATCTCGCATTTGACGGCAGTCAGATTTTGGCGCGCAACAATGGAGTTGCCGCAGTGCTGACGCTGAACCAGGCAAGCTGCACGGCCCCGGCCGCAGCAGACAACTCCACACGCATCGTTTCGGCTGCATGGGTGCAGTCAGAGCTGACTGCAAAAATTGCGGCCGCAACTTTTCAGGGCGCTCCAACTGCGGCGAACACGACATCGACCCTGACGGCCGCAGCACTGATCAGCCAGATTGTCACGAGCGCCCCGACAGCAGCCATCGTGCTTACATTGCCAACCGGCACCCTGATGAGCACTGCCTTGCCAACCGCAAAAGCTGGCGAATCCGTGAACTGGTCGCTGATCAACCAGTCGGCTTTTTCCTGCACCCTGGCGGTGGGAACAGGACACTCGATTGTTGCCGGGACGCTGGTGATTGCAGCCGGGGCTTCCGTGCCGTTCCGCAGCGTCAAGTCCGCTACTGCAAACGTGTACACAACCTACCGCATGGGCTGAAAACGGAGAGAAAATGCCACAAGAAAAAACCGCAGAACAGAACCTTGCAGTCATCGTTTACCAGATCAAAACCTTGCATGAAGAATTTGTCGAGATGAAGGGTGTGCTGCGAGACTTGGCTGGTGCTGTCACGCGCCTGGCGCTGATCGAAGAGCGGCAAAGTCAAGCGATGCTTGCGCAGGATCGCACAATCAAGGAAGTAGAGACTCTTGAGGAGCGTATTGATGTATTGGAGCGCGCTGCACCGCTGCAGGCTCAGACGAGCGGATGGGTCACAAATGCTGTTTGGGCGGCAGCGGTGCTCTCGGTCGGCATTGCTCTCAAGAAGCTGGGATTGATGTGAGCTACGGTTAAAATCACACGTATCTCACACGGATCGCCTGGACGGTTCTGTTTACAAGGATTGCACGAGGGTTCAAATCCCCCCAGCTCCACCACCGTAACTGACAAAGGCCGCTAAGGATGTATCCCTAGCGGCCTTTTTCATTGGGAAATCAAAGGTTTTCATTGCAGTAGCGTACAAAGCGCGACATTGACAGCTAAGTCAAAGCGGGGGAACAATCGGGGGAATAAGTGGGGGTAAACCGGGTTTTTTGGTAGTTGTTCCCCCATTTTCCAATGACAACCCCTGTTTTTGTTCCCCTACCCCCTGGAGCTGTTCCCCATGCTGACCAATGCCGAATGCAAAAATGCGACGTGTCCACCTGACAAGAGCCGGGCGCGGCTGGCCTGTTCTGGCGGGCTGTACCTGGAGATCAGCCCGGCAGGCTCTAAGCGCTGGTTTTGGAAATACCGCAAGGACGGCAAAGAAGGCCGTATGTCGCTGGGCAGTTATCCCGATGTGGGGCCAAAGGATGCCCGTGATGCCCGTGATGCCGCCAAGCTGCAAAAGTCTCAAGGGGCTGATCCCGTGATGGCGCGCAAGGTGGAAAAGCTCAAAGCCAGCCGAACCGGCGGCGACACCTTCAAGGCCGTGGCGCTGGAGTGGTATGCCAAGCAAGCCCCGCAATGGAGCGCAGGCCATGCCGAACGGTCATTGCGTCAACTGGAGCGCGACCTGTTCCCGTGGATAGGCACCCGGCCCATGCCTGAGCTTCACGCGATGGAGCTGTTGGCAGCGCTGCAAAAAGTGGAAGAACGCGGCGCTGTGGAAACGGCTGATCGTGTGCTGATGCTGGCGCGGCAGGTTTGGGAATACTGGCTACCCACCGCCACCAGCACCCAGCGCAACATCACCGAAGGCTTGAAAGCCCGCCTGACGCCTTACCGGAGCGCCAGCTTTGCCGCCATCGTCGAGCCGCTGCGGTTTGGCGAATTGCTGCGGGCCATGCGCTCTTACAAGGGCGGGCCGCTGGTGCGAACTGCTTTGCAGCTTGCGCCGCTGCTGTACCAAAGGCCCGGCAACCTGCGGGAAATGGAGTGGACAGAGCTTGACCTTGACGCGGCGCTGTGGACTATCCCCAGCATGAAAATGAAGCGCACCAAGCTCGAAAAAGAGCAGGGCGATGCCCACACCGTGCCCCTGCCCGTGCAGGCCGTGGCGCTGCTGCGAAGCCTGCACCCCCTGACCGGCCACGGGCGTTACGTCTTCCCTGGCGAACGTAGCCGCGACAGGCCGCTTTCTGACAACTCGGTTCGGAGCGCCCTGTACGCGCTGGGGTTCGGCAAAGAACAGACGTGGCACGGCTTCAGGGCCAGCGCCCGCACCATGCTGGTAGATCAGCTAGACCTTGACCCGCTGGCTATTGAGGCGAACTTGGCCCACGCCGTGAAGGACGCGAACGGGCGAAGCTACAACCGCACCCAATACCTGAAGCAACGGTTTGACCAGATTCAGCAGTGGGCCGATTACCTCGACAAGCTGGCCGCAGGCGGCGACGTGCTGCAGTTCAAGGCGGCATAACCCGCATGACGTGAATTGACAGTGAGCGTCAGGGAGTGATTTTCTGATACATTACGCCACAGGGCAGAAACACGCCCATACAAAAAGCCAGCCTAATCCGCTGGCTTTTTTCGTTTCTGCCCGCAAAACCACGACCGCCCCTTGAGGCGGTTTTTTCATTTACGGCCCGCTCTGGCATTCGTCAGGCGGGCTTTTTTTATTGGAGAACCCATTTATGTCAATCCTCAGAATGCCCGCCGTCAAGGCTGAAACCGGGCATCGTTCCCACGCCTCGATTTACAACGCCGTCAAGGCCGGTACTTTCACAAAACCCGTGTGCATCGGGGCGCGTTCCGTGGGCTGGCCTGATTACGAGGTCAAGGCCATCAATCAGGCCCGTATCGCAGGCCAGACAGCCGACCAGATCAAAGACCTGGTGGCGCGCTTGCACGTCAACCGCACGGCCTTGGTGCAAGCATGAGCAGCCAGATCGTGACCACCAGCCTGACCATGACCAGCCGCGAAATCGCGGAACTGACCGGCAAGGAACACTTCAACGTGATGCGCGATATTCGCACCATGCTTGCAGAGCTGAAAGAAGATGCCCTCAAGTTTGAAGCCATCTATCTTGACGCCATCAACCGCCCGCAAACCGAATACCGGCTTGACCGCGAACTGACTGAAACGCTGCTGACTGGCTACAGCGCCGTCTTGCGCCGCAAGGTCATTGCCCGCTGGCAGGAGCTGGAGGCCAAGCAGGCCGCGCCAGTCATCCCAAACACGCTGGCCCAAGCCTTGCGCCTAGCCGCCGACCAAGCCGACCAGATCGAGCGCCAGCATGCGCTACTCGCCATCACCGCGCCCAAGGCCGCATTCGTTGACCAGTACGTCGATGCCACGGGGCTGAAAGGCTTTCGTGAAGTCGCCAAGCTGCTGCAGGTAAAAGAAAACCAGTTCCGCAAGTTCCTGGCTGATCGAAAAATCATGTACCGCTTGGGCGGGGAGTGGACACCGTGCGCGCCTCATCTGGACGCTGGCCGGTTCAAGGTCAAGGCCGGCGCAAGCCTGACGAGCGGACACGCCTTCAACGCGGCCAAGTTCACGCCCAAGGGGATTGAGTGGGTTGCGGGGCTGATGGCGTCTGAGCGCGTTTCCAGCGCCTTGAAGGAATTGGAAAAGTGACCGCCACAAAAGGCAACGGGCCGACTGTTTGCACCAGTCAGCCCGCCAAGAAATACACAATTCACGACGCTGATTTTATGGCAACCATCAACCCAACTCATGCGCGCTTGAGTCCAGTATCGGTAAATTTGCACGTTGCAGACGTTGCAGGCGTTGCAGCGTTGATTCATAAGGGTTTTTTGCTGCAACGCCATGATTTTCCAGACGTTGCAGACGTTGCAGCGAATCCGGTATCGAAAAAAACAGGTGGCACAGGTGGCACAGGTGGCACACCCTTGATCTATAAGGGTTTTTTCTGTGCCACCACGCTTTTTTCAGGTGGCACAAGGTGGCACAAACAGGAGGTACAGCCGGGCAACAGGCGCTCGCGCCGGGCGGTGGCGAGGCGCTGTGCTAAAGTTCGCCTCGGTGCAAAACACCACGGGCTTGGCAGCTCGGAACATAGGCGCAACATCCGCGCCCTTCACTGGTCAGCGGATTTTCTTTTTTCTAACCCTGCGTTGCGCGGGGCGCATGGTTTCCTTGTTGGCGGGCCGTGTGGGGACACCCGCGAGGGTGTGCTGGTCCTTCGTCCAGTTCGCCAACCTCACACGGTCTGCCTCCCTCGTTTGGCGATGAGGGGGCAGGTTTCAACCTGTCACGAAGGAGCCAATATGGCTGATCCCCGCACTTCCCCGCCCGCAATGGGCATCATGGGCAACTCGCCCGCAATCTCCCAAACTGATACGCGCACAAAACACGCAAAAGCAACGGCTTACGCATGCGGCTTCCTTGCATTACTGATATTCATCGTTAATGCCTGGCTGGTCATCGAAGGTATTCAATCGACTGAACCCGCCAGCGAAGCGCGTTATGCACACATTGCGCAGTCGGTGCTACTTGCCTTGATTGAGTTTGCACTTTTTGCTATCAGCGGATTATTTCCAGAGTTTAAAAACAGCTTCCGCGCTATTGGCATATTGATTTTGACGCTTGAAATCGGGTTGATGAGTATTTCTCAAATATCAACCGGCTTGACGGCTGGCAAAGTCGCTGCCCGAAGTGAGGACGTTGTGGCTCAGCTTAAATCCAAAGTTGATATGTCAATGAATCAGGTCAAGGTGGAACAAGACACAGCCAAAAACCTGAATGGCTCAAAACACGGATGGCGACACGAGCAAGCTGCCCAACAGTCAACGCTGGCGGGGACACACGCTAAATCGGCCACGTCAGATATTGAGGCATTTCAAAAGGCCAGTACAGAAGGCGCGTCAGTATCGACACCGATGATTGAAATTATTGGCAAGACGGGTCTAGCGGTATTGTCTATTGCGCTGGCATTCGGTTTATCAATATCCGGTATTGCGTTAACGCATTGCATGGGCAGTCTGATTCGTCGTTCAGGCGCTATGCCGGTTGACGAGCAGATTTTGGAGCTGCTGCACCGTGTGCATGGTGCGCCAGTCATGCAAGTTCAGGCCGCGCCAGCGTTGCCCCTGGCCAGCCTCAAACCCGCTCAGACAGTCGCGCCCAAGGACGCCTCTACCGGGCTGTCCTACGGCTATAAAACTGCACTCGCCGGGGCTGGTGCGCTGGCCGCATTGACAGTCGCGCCGACCGTGATGGCCGCGCCTGCCGCGCCTGCTGCGAATGCGGCGGCTGGTGCGTCTGCGCAGGCGCACACAGGTGCGTCTGAACAGTCTCACTTTTCCGAGGCTGAGAAGCGCGACACGGGCGCGTCTGGCGCGGCTGAAAAGCCCGGCAAAAGTGCGCCTGAACAAGCGCACACAGGTGCGCCTGAACAAGCTCACCCGGCCAGCCCCAGCGCAGGCAAAACAGGCGCACCTAAACGCGCCTGGACTGCGACCGCTGTACCTGACGGCGACAAGCTCGATTCGGCTGTCAGCGGCAAGG
>CAIYKK010000361.1 GCA_903926695.1 uncultured Burkholderiales bacterium | reverse complement strand
TGTAGGTCGCTTCCATCGGGTCATTGGTCAAAGGCTTATCCTTGTGACCAGCAATGCCCTTGGCCTTGGCGTAGTCAGACCACTTCTTGATGAACTCGGTATTGGTCGGGTTCTTCAGGCTCATGAAATAGTTCCAGGCAGCCCGGTGGCCGACCAGAGGCTTGGCATCCACGCCGCGCAGTTCTTCTTCACCCACGGAGAAAGCAACTACAGGCACATCCTTGGCCTTCAGGCCCGCGTTGCCCAGTTCCTTGTAGAAAGGCACGTTGGAGTCGCCGTTGATGGTCGAAACCACCGCCGTCTTGCCGCCCTGCGAGAATTTTTTCACGTCAGCGACGATGGTCTGGTAGTCCGAATGGCCGAAGGGGGTGTATTTTTCGTCGATGTCCTTGTCAGCCACGCCTTTGGATTTCAGGTAAGCGCGCAGGATTTTGTTCGTGGTGCGGGGGTACACGTAGTCGGTGCCCAGCAGCACCCAGCGTTTGGCACCGCCGCCAGCTTTGCTCATCAGGTAATCGACGGCGGGAATGGCTTGCTGGTTAGGCGCTGCGCCGGTGTAGAACACGTTTTTCGACAGCTCTTCGCCCTCGTACTGCACGGGGTAGAACAGCAGGCCGTTCATTTCTTCGACCACCGGCAGCACCGACTTGCGCGACACCGAAGTCCAGCAGCCGAAGATGACAGAAACCTTGTCCTGGCCGAGCAGCTGCTTAGTCTTTTCGGCAAACAGCGGCCAGTTGGAGGCCGGATCGACCACCACGGGTTCGAGCTTCTTGCCGAGCACGCCGCCCTTGGCGTTGATCTCGTCAATGGCCATCAGGACGGTGTCCTTGAGCACGGTTTCTGAAATCGCCATCGTGCCCGACAGGCTGTGCAGGATACCGACCTTGATGGTGTCCGCCGCATAAGCGGGCAGCGCGGACAGGGTGGTCAGAGCGACGGCAGCGGTGAGCGCCTTGAGAGTGAATCGACGTTGCATGAGTGCTTCTCCTGGGGGTGAAAGTGGCCATTTCGCGGCATGGGGCCGGGGGAAACCGGCCTTTTGCGTCACGATGGGCAGACTTTAGGGGAGGAAGCGCGGTTGGGGAATACGCCGTGTGGCGTATGGGGCGCGCCCGTCATGAGAGGCACACGCCCTGCCAGGGCGATGGCATGGCAGATAATAAGTTACCCGAACAATAAATAGACGATAGGCAGGCTGCTCGCAATGAAACAAAAACTCAAAACCCTCTTGAATCAACTCAACCACGGGCTGGTTGAACGTGAAGCCACGCTGAAAACCGCGCTGCTCACGGTGCTGGCCGGTGAGAACGTGGTGCTGATCGGCCCGCCCGGCACCGGCAAAAGCCTGATTGCGCGGCGCATTGCCGACAGCTTTGCACATGACGAGAGCAACAGCGGCACCGCCCACAACGGTTATTTTGAATACCTGCTGACCAAATTTTCAACGCCGGAAGAGATTTTTGGGCCTTTGTCGATTACCGAACTCAAAGCTGACCGTTTTAAACGCAACACGGCGGGCTATTTGCCGACGGTGAGAATGGCGTTTCTGGATGAGATTTTCAAAGCCAGTTCGTCTATTCTGAATGCGCTGCTGACGATTTTGAACGAGCGCGTTTATCACAACGGCTCAGAGCCGCAAAAAGTGCCGATGCAGGCTTTAATTGCGGCGTCGAACGAATTACCCAACGATCAGGAAGAACTCAGCGCCTTGTATGACCGATTTTTGGTGCGGGGTTTTGTGGATTACGTCAGTCAAGATAATTTACTGCGTTTTTTTGCAAAAGAAGAAGCCGCGCCCGCCCTGACCAAACTGACTGCAGTCGATTTAAAAAACATTGAAACGGCTACCAGATTCGTCGCTATTCCGCCAGAGATTGCACAGGCCGTGCAGCGCATTTGGATTCAGCATAAAGAAACCTTCAAAGAAGACCGCCGCGAGAGCTTGTCTGATCGTCGTTTGAAAAAAGTTATCAAGCTGCTTTGCGTGTCTGCTGCGACAAATGGACGCACCGATGTTGATTTGTCCGATGTGTTTTTGCTGAAAGATTGCCTTTGGAATCATCAGGATAATGCACTGAAAGTGCGCGATCTTATTTTGAATACTTTACGAAGTTTTAGTCGTTCCGTGCCGCAAAATGAAGATTTTGCATCTTCTGCAATTTACAGCGAATTGCCGACTTATGAATTGGCACAAGACGGCATTACCTTGATTCCGGCACAGACGCAAAATTCCATCAGAGAACTGGCTGTTATTCTAGCCCAAGTCAGCGGAAAATTTGGAATCGTGGTCAAAGGATTTACAGGCAGTGGCACGGCACAAGACCCACTATTGATTCAAACGGTCGAAGACCTCATGGACTTAAGCCGCCCGGATGTGGGCCTGCAAGGGTATTACTTTCGACAGACTGCTGACATTGATTGCTCCGCGCTGACATTTTGGATGAACATCACTTTTTCAGGAAATTACGATGGTGGTGGATTCACAATTAAATCCAAACTATTTCAAAATGGCGGTTGCTACAATCTCTTTAGCACTATTGCGATTCAATCAAGTATTATCAACATTCATTTAGTAGAATTAAATCTCGCCTACAGTGCAGAAGGAGGCAATATTTCCCACTGCTCATCTACCGTTAATTTGATATGGCAAGCAAACAACTGCACTATTACAAAATGTCAGGCAGACAATAACTTGATAGATAGTACAGCAAGCAACTGCATTATTACAAATTGCCACTCAGGCACTAGCCTAATAAATGGAAAAGCAACCTATTGCACTATTACATCTTGCTTGGCAAGCACTAGCTTAATACGCGACACCGCAACTAACTGCACTATTACAACCTGCCAGACAGGCGACAGTTTAATAATTAACACCGCAACCAACTGCACTATCACAGATTGTTTAGCCGTAATTAATTTTACTGGACTTACGAACACAGACCGTGGAGGGATTGCTCTGGAATTAATTCAAGGTAGCGTAGATCGTTGCTTCGTCACAGGAAGATTTGAACACAAAGGAAATGGATATCCTTCTTTTGCTGGCATTGCATCAACCTCTATGACAGGCACCATACGCGAATGCGCTTTAGGTAATTTTGATTTGTCACGCGTCAATCTTTATCGTATTGTAAAAAATGTCAGCTCTTACCCCGCCCGTCACACATTAAAAAACAATGCCTCTATTGACAGTAATAGTGGCACAGACGACGTTAATGGGAGAGACGGAAAAACTGTTCCGGCAGCCTTATTCAAACAACGTTATTTTGAACACACTCTGAATTGGAATTTTGTAAATGTGTGGCAATGGGATGACAAGGAAGACCGGCCCGCTTTGCGCTCAGTCGGTTTGGGGGCAGCATCGCAGCAGGCCCAACCCGCAGTGCAACAAGCCAACATGGTGGACTTGCTCGCCCAGCAAATAAGCGCCAACATCTGGCTGTAAGGAAAAAAGCCCGATGTTCTCCGCCATTGCCAATATAGCGCTGTCAGGAATGAATATCCTCAAAGCGGGGATTCCGATTGGATTAAAAGCGCTCAAGTATTTTGTGGACAGCACCTTTCGGGACAAAGTGGTGCCAGTTCCGGGCAGTGTGCTGTATTGCGATTTATGGGTGGCAGTGGAGCACTCGGGCATTTATATCGGCGAGAACCAAATCTCAAATATCGTGGTCGATGGTCTGGCTGAAAGCACGGTCAGCCGCAGCAGCCCACAGAGTTTTACGTCGAAAAGCACGTTGGGGCGCAAGATTTATGTTTCTTGCGACCGTCACGGTCCAGTCGGCCATCCTGTGGTGGCGCGCGGCGCAGACGCCCATGTAGGCGAACGGGCGTTTTATGGCTTGGTGATTAAAAACTGCCACCAGTTTTCAACAAAATGCGTCAATTATGCGGAGCGGAATGACGCTGACAGCTCGCTGTTTGATGGCTTGCTGTCAGTGATGCCCGGTGAAACGTGGGAGCCAACACTAAGCATTTTGAAAGACACAGCCCGTAGCCAACTTGGCGCAACAAAATGGCGCTTGTGGGATTGGGATAACGAAGCGCAAAACAACCCGCCGCCCGAACCCGACTGGCAAGCCCAGAATGATTTTTTTCAAGACCAGCCGCTCAACCCCGAAAGCATCGCACAAATCCGCGCCGAACTCGCCGCCACACAGGTTTATGAAACTGAAATAGCCGATGAAAATATCCCTGACAATATTCGCCAACGCTTAAAGACTTTCCGGCAAACGCTGACCGATATTTCGCAAAAATACGAAGAAGTGAAAGGTTTTCTCGCCTTGTGCCCTGGCGCGAGTTTTTCGTATGGCGAACTGAAAGCCTGCGGTGATGACTTTGCCGCGCTGGCCAACACGCTGCAAAACAACGCAAAGATTAAAGAACTCGCCCGCAAAATGGGCCGCGACTACATTTCAGAAGAAAAAAAGAAACAAGTCAAAATTCCGCAAGCGAGCAAAAGCGAAGTTCATGGCACGCACCGCAGCGATGATGTGATGCGAATGCTGCCCAGCGAATTGTTAAATCTGGAAGATGAAACACTGGAAGTTTTGTTTTATGCCCGCCTGTTGGAAAAAAATCTGCTGACTTATGAGCTGCAAGGCGTGACTTTCGTCAACGGCGAAGAAACCGAAACCACCCAAAAACGCACGGGGCCAGTCGTGGCCTGTCTGGATACGTCAGGAAGCATGCAAGGCGCGCCGCTCCTGAAAGCCAAAGCGCTGCTGCTGGCGATTGCCAATATCTTGAAACAAGAAGACCGCTCGCTGCATGTCGTGTTATTTGGCTCGACGGGCGAGATTCGGGAATTTTCAATGGCCGGGCAAAATAATTCCGCCGGTTTATTAAAATTCCTGCAGCAAGGTTTTGGCGGCGGCACAGATTTTGAAACGCCGCTCAAGCATGCGTTTGAAATCATTGCCTCGCAAAAAGATTATAAAAAAGCCGACGTGCTGATGATTTCCGATGGCGATTGCAGCTTGTCGCCCGAGTTTACAAAAACTCTGAAAATGCAAAAAGAAATCCTGAACTGCATGGTTTATTCTGTGCTGTGCGCAGATTCCAGGGTTGCGGATACGTTCAGCGATGAGGTTGTGGTGTTGTGACTCATCACGCCGCCCGCACCTCCGCCAGCAAATCAGGATGCCGATCCAGCACCTTGAGCAGTTTGACCAAGGCCAGCGGCGGCTTGGTCTTGCCATTTTCGTAGCGCGAAAAGGCGTTCACGCCGCCGCCAAACAGCTCGGCGGCTTCGCGCTGGTCCAGTTCCAGTTTCTTGCGCACGCTGGTGATGAAGGCGGGGTCCACGATGGCGGCATTCACCTGCTTGGTGAACGCCAGCATCATTTGCATACTGCGCCGGGACTGCGCCGCATCCAGAACGGATCCATCGCAGGCCGTGCAAAAGTCACCCGTCACGGCGGGCAGCGTGGTGGTTTCACCTTTGTAGGTGTAGGGCAGGTCGCGGGTGTCGTGAACCATTGCGACTGCACCGCAGCTTGGGCAGGTTTTCATATTCACCCTGCTGAGCCGTGTTGGCAAGCCAGTTCGGCTGGCGTTTGGCTGAATACAGCCCGCTCCCGGTGGTCGGTGGCAGTTCGCCGTTTGGCAGGCGCCGGGCCATGCCGGTGTTTATCGGCGAAACCCCCCGGCGTTGCTGGGTGCAAAATCGGTGCAGTGCCCATCCCCCGAAAAGACAACCCAACGAGGAGAATTTCTTGAATTACGCCTACTTCATCGCCGCAACGCTGCTGGCCTACCTGATCGGCTCGCTGTCGTTTGCGGTCATTGTCAGCCGGGCTGTCGGGCTGCAAGACCCGCGCAGCTACGGCAGCAAAAACCCCGGCGCGACCAATGTGCTGCGCTCGGGCAGCAAGGCGGCGGCGGTGGCGACGCTGCTGCTCGACGGTGCCAAAGGCTGGCTGCCGGTGGTTTTGGTCAAATGGTTTGGCGGCGATTACGGCCTGGGCGACGGCACGGTTGCCGCCGTGGCGCTGGCCGCTTTCCTCGGGCATTTGTACCCGGTGTTTTTTAAATTCAAAGGCGGCAAGGGCGTGGCCACGGCTGCCGGTGTGTTGCTGGGCGTTCACTGGCTGCTGGGGCTGGCGGTGCTGGCGACGTGGCTGATCGTGGCCTATGTGTCGCGCTACTCGTCGCTGGCGGCGCTGGCGGCGGCGGTGCTGGCACCCGCGTATTACCTGCTGGGCGACCGGGGCGCGTGGTATCTGGACAAAAGCATTTTGGTCGTGCTGATGATCGTCAGCGCGCTGCTGCTGTACCGCCACCGCGAAAACATCGACAAGCTGCTCAAAGGCGCGGAGTCGAAAATCGGCGGTGCCAGCGCCGCCAAACCCGACGCGGTGGACAAGCCCGCACATCACCCGCACGCGCAGCACCACCACCATCACTCGAAATAAACCCCTCAGAAGCGCTTGTCCAGCGTCATCACGCTGTTCTCGCGCTTCATCTGAAAGCGCGACAAAAAACTGTTGCCCAGCAACACAAACGGCATGCCCTGCGGCGTGACGACCGCATCGACTTCGTAAACGTCCACGTCGCCCACGCGCACTGAACTGAGCTTGAGGCGGTAGCCGGGCGAGTTGCCGTTGGCGGTGGACATCAGGATCGGCTGGCCCGCTTTGTAATTCAGGCCGATGTGCTCGGCGTCGGTCACGCTCATGGCGACAAAGGTCGCGCCGGTATCGACCATAAACTGCACCGCCCGGCCATTGATTTGCCCGGAGGTCAGAAAATGGCCGCCGCCGCTTTCCTTAAGCACGATGCGGCTGCCGCGCCCGCTGCCTGCGCCCATGCTCACCGGCGACTCGCCGACCCGCAGCGTCTGGCGCTGGCCCGAGCGCTCAACAATCGCCTGATCGCCGGAGGTGGAAATCACCTTCACGCCCTGATGCGTTTCGCCGGGCGCGACGGTTTTGGGCGTCGAACCATCAACGACCAGCAGCGCTTTGTTGCCCAGCATGCCCGCGAGCGCGACCGATTCGGCCTGCGCCGCGCCGCACAGCGCCAGGCTCAAACCCAGCGCGGCGCAAAGCGCAGAAAACCGTGCCAGCGCCACCGCACGCGGGCGCGCAGCAAACACCGTGAGCGGGGCGGGTGTGATGATTAATCCCGGAAGTTGTCAAAACTCAGCGGCAAATCGCTGATTTCGGCGCGGATCAGCGCCATTGCCGCCTGCAGGTCGTCGCGCTTGGCGCCGGTCACACGCACCTTGCCGTCCTGAATCGCGGCCTGCACCTTGATCTTGCTGCCCTTGATCAGCTGCTGAATTTTCTTGCCCTGCTCGGTGTCGATGCCGTCGCGCACCTTGGTCACTTGCTTGACCTTGTCGCCGCCGATTTTTTCGACCTTGCCGACATCGAGAAAGCGGATATCGACGCCCGCCTTGGTCAGTTTGTTGCGCAGCACGTCGCTGATTTGCTGGAGCTGGAAATCGCTGTCGCCGGTCAGGATGATTTCCTTGTCTTTTTCCTTCAGTTCGATGGCGGCGGGCGTGCCTTTGAAGTCAAAGCGGGTGTTGATTTCTTTGGCGGTGTTTTCAACGGCGTTTTTGATCTTGACCAGATCGGATTCAAGCACGGTGTCAAAAGTAGGCATGGTTTGTATTTCCTGAAAAAAAGGGAACAAGCCCCGGCCAAACCGGGGTGAGACAATCTTGGGATGTTAGTCGAGAAAAACGCCCCCCTCCAGTCTTCCAACAGCTTTGGCATTGCGGCCAAGGCGCATGCGTTGGTGCGCATTCGCGGCCAGGCCGACATTGACGCCGTGCTGCACGACGCGGCCCTGCGCGACGGCCCCAAATTTGTCCTCGGCGGCGGCAGCAACATCGTGCTGACCGGCGACGTGAAGCCGCTGGTGCTCAAGGTCGAAATCAAAGGCAAGCGCCTGCTGCACGAAACCGCCAAAGCCTGGATCATCGAAGCTGGTGCCGGTGAAAACTGGCACGACCTGGTGACGTGGACGCTGGAAAATGGCTACCCCGGCCTGGAAAACATGGCCTTGATTCCGGGCACCGTGGGCGCTTCGCCGGTGCAAAACATTGGCGCTTACGGCGTGGAGCTGCAAGATCGCTTTGACTCGCTGGACGCGGTCGATTTGACGACCGGCCAGAGTTTTAGCCTGAACGCCGCGCAATGCGCCTTCGGCTACCGCGATTCGGTTTTTAAACATGCCAGCGCCCCCGGCGAAGCGCCGAACGCCAAAGCCGTCGGCTTGAAAGACAAGGCGCTGATTACGCGGGTGCGTTTTGCGCTGCCCAAGGCGTGGAAGCCGGTGCTGGGTTACGCCGACATTGAAAAGAAAATGCTGCAGTCCGGCCAAAATAAACCCGACGCGCTGCAGATTTACCACTGGATTTGTGAGATTCGCCGCGCCAAGCTGCCTGATCCGCAGGTTATCGGCAACGCGGGCAGCTTTTTTAAAAACCCCACGGTGTCCGCCGAGCAGTGCGAAGACATCATTCAGCGCGAGCCAAAAATCGTCCATTACCAGCTCGCTGACGGCACGGTCAAGCTGGCCGCTGGCTGGCTGATTGACGCCTGCGGCTGGAAGGGAAAATCCATCGGCCAAGCGGGTGTTTATGACAAGCAGGCGCTGGTGTTGGTGAACCGGGGCGGCGCTGACAATCCGGTCACCGGCGGCGAAGTCATGACGCTGGCCAAAGCGATTCAAACCAGCGTTTATGAGCGCTTTGGCCTGCGGCTGGAGCCTGAGCCGGTGGTGGTGTAGCGCGCCGTGCCAACAGGCGCAGCCCTTCAGGCCGTTTGCGCGGGGGGCGGGGCGGGCTGGGGTTTCGGGGCCGCCGCTGCGCCCCGGATGCCGAACAATTGCGTCAGCACGCTTTCAATCTGCGCTATCGACACGGGCTTGGACAAAAAGGCATTCATGCCCGCCGCCAGCGCCCGTTCGTGCGTTTCCTCGAAAGCGTCTGCGGTCACGGCGATGATGGGCACTGTCGCGCCCGCGTCAGCGCCAGCGCGCAGCAGCCGGGTGGCTTCCAGCCCGTCCATGTTGGGCATGTGCAGATCCATGAACACCACGTCAGGCGGGGCGCGGCGCACCTCGCGCACGGCTTGTTCGCCATCCTCGGCAAAGCGGACTTGGTGGCCCATGAGCTTGAGCAGCACTTCCATAAATTTGCGGTTTACCGCCTGGTCTTCGGCCACAACAATGTCGAGTCCCGGCGTGCCCGGCAGGCGCTGGAGCACTGGCGCAGGCGCGGCAGGCGCGAGGACTTGCTGCGGCGCCTGCGCGCACAGCAGTTGAAGCTCGACCATGAACACGCTGCCACGGTTGGGCGTGCTCTGAACTGTGATGTCACCGCCCATCAGCCGCGCCAGACTGCGGGAGATTTCCAGACCCAGGCCCGAGCCGCCATATTGGCGCGACGTGCTGGCGTCGCCCTGCGAGAAGCGCTGGAACAGGCGCGCCTGCGTGGCCTCATCAATGCCAATGCCCTGGTCGCTGACGCGCAGCCGCAGCGGCACCACGGCGCCCTCTGTCAGGGTTTGCGGCGCACCGGTCACCTCGATGTCGAGCGTGAGCTGCCCCTGGCTGCTGAATTTGATGGCGTTCGACAACAGGTTTTGCAGAATCTGCTTAATCCGCATGCCGTCGGCTTTCACCCACGGCGGCACGGCGGGCGACAGGTTGACCTGCAGCGTCAGCCCTTTGCTCTGGGCCATAGCGGCCATCAGGGATTCGACTTCGCCCAGCAGGCGGTGCAGGTCAATGTCGATCGGGTCGATTTGAAGATTTTTCGATTCGAGCTTGGAGGCGTCCAGAATGTCGTTGACGATGGACAGCAGGTGCTCGGCTGATTCTTGCGCGTTGCGCAGGTAGCTCGCCTGTTCGCGCTGGAGTTTGTGGGCATGGATCAGCGACAGCATGCCCAGGATGCCGTTGAGCGGCGTGCGCAGCTCATGGCTCATGTTGGCCAGAAAAGCGCTTTTGGCCACATTGGCCACATCTGCGCCGCGCAGGGCTTCGCGCAGTTTGATGGCGGAGGTTTCAAGCTCGGACTTGCGCTTTTCCAGCGAGCGAACCTGGCGCAGTAGCAGGAGCGCAAACGCGATGGTCAGCAGGCCCTGAAAGATGTTCAGCGCAATGCTGATGCGGTTTTGGTCGCGGGCGGCTTCGTTGCGGCTGTTGATGGTTTGCCCCATGATATTGATGCTCATCAGGGACAGGTCATGAATGGGGTCGCCGAGGGATTCTATCTCCCGCCGCAGCTGGGTGATCACTTCCGGCGTCAGGGCGGAGACGGCGTTTTCCGCCAGAAAGGGATCGGCCTGATCGACAAATTTTTTGATCAGCCCGACGGTATGCACATGCGTGGGCTGGGGTTCCACCAGGTTGCTGATCTGATCGGGCTGCACCAGGGGAATGCGGCTGACAAAAATCTCGTAGCGCTCGCGCAGCGCGTCAGGCTGGATGTTTTGCGGATAGCGCTCGGTTTGGCGCAGGTTGTCGCGCAGCTGCATGAACTCCAGCTCTAGCTGGGAAAAGACCCAGGCGATATTTTCTTCGGTGTAATACACCGAGGTTTTGATCTGGCTGCTCTGGCGCGCCTGTATCCATCCAATGGCGGCAAAAACGGCAACGAGCAACACCGTCACGACCAGCGCCCAGCGGCCAGAGTACCCCGATGGCGGGGTGGGGGTCGGGTCGGGTTCGGTCACTGGACTTCGATAGAGCGAAGTTGCCAGGCTGAGCGGCTGTAGTAGCGTGTTGACTGAAGTTCGATGAGGGTGTCGAACGGGTAGATGATGAACAGCGGGCCCTTGTCGCGTATCAGCATGGGCTTGTCATTCATCAGGCGGGCAACGATCACCCCAAACTGCTGCGCATCCCCGGCAGGAATTTCGACCTTGAAGTTGTTCAGTGCCACGGCCTTGAGTGTTTTGCCCTGAGCGCCAGCGGCTGCCAGCACGTCGCGCAGCAACGGCCCGGTGAATTTCTTCGGCTCCGGGTACCACGGGGTCTTGGTTGTGAAGCTGTGCTGGGGCAAGGCCTCCAGCATGGCCATATCGAAGTTGGCCAGGCTACCAGCATTTTTCAGGCTAATGCTGCCGCTGAGGGACAAAATCACCTTGTTTTTGGAGGTGTCCAGCGCATGCGCCGAACCCGTCAACAACAAGGCCGCAGCACCCAAAAAATATAGCCGACGAGTCAGGGATAAAGGCATAAGGATTTTTTTCCTACAAGTGATTTTCACAATGGTAGGCTATTGTTTGACTAATTTTCACCTTCTTCGTTGAGGTGCAGCAAGTGGCCGCCAGTCCCCAGCGACAGTACGCCGCTCTTGGCGTAAATCGCCAGCTTGTCGCGCGTGTCGATGATGTCCAGGTTGCGCATTGTCAGCTGGCCGATACGGTCTAGCGGCGTGAACGCGCCTTCGACTTTTTCCATGCTCAGGCGCTCGGGCTTGTAGGTCAGATTGCGCGATTCGGTGTTCAGAATCGAGTAATCGTTGCCCCGGCGCAGCTCAATCGTCACCTCGCCGGTGATGGCGCTGGC
>CAIYKK010000360.1 GCA_903926695.1 uncultured Burkholderiales bacterium | reverse complement strand
AGCTCGTAATGAAATTCGGCGAGGAATTCCGGGTCGTGCTGGTATTTGGCGTAAGCGGCCTTGAGCTCATTGATCGCGTGGGTCAGCGTTTCAGAAACGAAACTGCCGCCGTAAATGCCGAAATGGCCGGACAGGTCAGGCTGGTAATAGTCGAACATGGTTCTCTTTGATCGGTTGAGGACAGAGCAGCGCATTCGCTGCGCGCATGCAGTCTGGTCTGTCCCGCGAGGTTTTTTAAATTTGCGCGTCAGCCGCACGCACAGCAGCGACGAATTGGCGGATTTTGTCGGCGCTCTTGATTTCCTTGGAAATCTCCACGCCGGAGCTGACATCAACGGCCAGCGTTTTGCAGCGTGGCCGCACTTGCAAGATGCCATCGGTCACGTTTGCAGGCGTCAACCCACCAGACAAAACGAGGTGAGCGTTGACGTTTGGAGGAAGCAGTGACCAATTGAATGTTTTTCCGCCGCCGCCATAACCCTCGACGTGCGCGTCGAGCAAGATGGCCTGGGCTGCTGAGTAATCGTGGGCGTATTTTAAAAGATCAAAGCGGGCGCTGCCGGGCGCGGGGTTCTCGTCGAGCGGAATGCGGGCGGCGCGCAGGAACGGGCGGCCCGGTTGCAGGCAGTCCTGCGGTGTTTCGTCGCCGTGAAATTGGAGCAGCGCATTGGGAATCAGCGCGCAGGCGCTAGCAATGTCAGCGGCGCTGGCGTTGACAAACAGCAGCACCGGCGTCACAAAAGGCGGCAAGCGGCGCGCCAGTTCGGCGGCACGCTCCGGGCTGACGTAACGCGGACTGGGCGGGTACATGACAAAGCCGATGGCATCGGCGCCAGCGGCGACGGCGGCATCCACGTCTTCCTCGCGGGTCAGACCGCAGATTTTGATGCGGGTGCGGTGCAGGTTGGGGTTAGGAAGGCTTTCGGGCGTGTTAGTCATGGCAGCCAATCATAAGCCGCCGTGCGTGTGGGCAGGCCGTAGCGCTCTTCGTAAAGCGGCCCGAGAAAATACAGCCCGTCGGGCGAAAAAGTCGGTGCGGCAACTTGGCGACTGCGTGCTGCGAGCACTTGAGCAACCCAGCCGGGCGGATGCTGGCCCTGACCAACGGCGAGCAGGCAGCCCATGATGTTGCGAATCATGTGGTGCAAAAAAGCATTCGCCTCAAATTCAAAGCGCCAGTAATTGCCGCCCGCTCCGGCGCGCTGGGAAATTTCGATGCGGCGTATCGTCTTGACGGGCGACTTGGCTTGGCATTGCGCGGCGCGAAAGGAGGAGAAATCGTGCTCGCCCAGCAAATGTTCAGTGGCCTGCCGCATGGCGGGGCCGTTCAGGGGCCGATAAATCCAGCCGACGCGCCCGGCTTCGACGCTGGGGCGCACGGCTGATTCGAGTACGACGTAGGCGTAGCGCCGGGCAATCGCGCTGCCCCGGCAGTGAAACTCATCGGGCACCGGCTGCGCCCACTGCACGGCAATGTCGGACGGCAAAAAGGCGTTGGTGCCGCGTACCCACGAAGCCGCTTCGCGCCGCACGGGGGCATCGAAATGCACGACCTGCATCAGCGCATGCACGCCCGCGTCAGTGCGGCCTGCGCACAGGGTTCGCACCGGCTGAGCGGCGAACCGGCTCAAGGCCAGTTCGAGCTTGTCCTGGACGGTTTTGCCCGAAAGCTGGCTTTGCCAGCCTTCGTAAGCGCTGCCGCTGTAGCTGACGCCGAGCGCCATCCTCACCGGCCGCACCTCAAAATGAAAACCACAGCGTTCAGACGGCTGCGATTACAGCGCATTTAAAAACGACTGCACCTTGATTTTCAGCGGCCCGGTGGCTTTAGACAGCACCTCGTCGGCCAGCGACCGGGCGCCGTCGGTGTCGCCCAGGGAGCGGAATTCTTCGGCCAGCAGGAACTTGATTTCCAGCGGGTCTTCTTCTTCCTGCGATTGGGCTGGCGCGGGCGTCGGTGTTTTTGCCGGAGTGGCAATTTCGAGTGAAAAAGCGTCCAGATCAAACTCCATCATGCCATCGTCATGGGTGGGCTGGGGGGTGCTCACCGGTGCGGGGGCTGGGGCGGGCTTCGGCGGGGAAAATGGCTCGGGTGTGAAGTCCAGCCCGTTGGAGAGGAAATCAATTTCTGGAGGTGGCTCCTGAATCGCTGCCGGTGCTGCCGCAGGCGGAGGGGCGGGCGCCGGGGCTGCCGCTTCCAGGTCGAAATCCAGACTCAGGTCCAGATCGCCCAAGGTGGACACCGGCGGTATTGCCGTGGCTGGGCTGGTGGCCGCTTGCGGTGCTACAGGGGCAGGCGCAGGCGCGGGCATGGGTGCGGGAACGGGCATGGGCATGGGCGCCGGGGCAGAAACCTGTGGCGGCTCGTCGAGCAAAAAGTCCATGTCCATCGCCGCTGAAGAGAGGCTGGCGGCAAACGTTTGAGCCAGATTGGGTTCCGCTGTCAGCACGCTGGAAATGGTCGCGGCAGATAAAGCATCCAGCTCGCTTTTGGCTGGCGTGGACTCGCTGAAACGGTAAAGCGGGTTGCCGGGGTCGAGCTTGCGGCCGCGTTCGACGATCTCGGTCCACTCGGTGCCTTGCCCTTGGGTCAGCTTGAAGGCTTCTGCGGCCACACTTTCAAAGGTCTTGATGTCGCGCCGCGTTTCATAAATTTCCAGCAGCTTGGCATGGATGGCCACGCGCGTCGGATAGGTGGTGAGGGCTTCCTTGAGGATGTCTTCGGCCTGCTCGTCGCGTCCGTAGGCGAGGTACACATCGGCTTCGGCCACCGGGTCCACATCGCCGCTGGCGTCGATCTGGCTCGGGGTGTAGGCCATAGACGAGCCGCTGGGATTGGCTTCGTTGGTGTTGATCCGGTTGCCGCCGCTGGCGCCAAAAAACGAATCGGGCTGCAGGCGGCTTTCCAGGAAGGTGCTGTCCACCAGTGCAGACTTGGTTTTTTTGTTTTTCTTCAGGCGGTAGCGCAGGAAGCCAAAGCCGCCCAGCATTGCCAGCAGGCCCGCCGTGCCCAGCAGTGGCAGGGTATTTTCCTCAACGATTTGGTTGATCTGATCGAGCGTGTCTGATTCAGCAGGCGGGGGTGGCGTTTTCACCTTCCCCTTGGCGGGTTTGGAGGCGGCAGCACTGGCGGCGGAAGCGGGTTTTGACGCCGCGTTCATGGCCGCGCTGGCCGGGGAGGATGCGGCGGAGGCTGGCGCACTGGCATCCTGGGCCGCAGTCTGCGCAGACTGCGCAGACGCGAGGCCGGGTACGGTGACGCCAGAACCGGGCGCAGCCGGTGCGCTGGCTGAGGCTTCCTGGGGTGATCCCGCCTTGAGTTTGATCAGATCGGTGACGTTTTTGTCCAGCACGGCGAGGCGGCTGGCGGCCTCTTCGGCGGCCTTTTCTTTGGCGATCTT
>CAIYKK010000359.1 GCA_903926695.1 uncultured Burkholderiales bacterium | reverse complement strand
GTCAGCCATTTGCATTTGCCGGTGCAGCACGGCTCAGACCGCATTTTGATGGCCATGAAGCGCGGCTACACGGCGATGGAATACAAATCGACGATTCGCAAACTGCGCGCCATCCGGCCCGACTTGGCGATGAGCAGCGACTTCATCGTCGGCTTTCCGGGCGAGACGGAAGACGATTTTCAAAGGCTGATGAAGCTGGTCAACGATGTCGGCTACGACACCTCGTTCAGCTTTATCTTCAGCCCGCGCCCCGGCACGCCCGCCGCCAATCTGGCCGACGACACGCCGCACGAGGTCAAGCTCAAGCGCCTGCAGCAACTGCAAGCGACGCTGGACGACAGCGTGCGCGCTATCAGCGCCAGCCGTCTGGGCACGCGCCAGCGCATTCTGGTCGAAGGCACGGCGCGCAAGGACGCGAGTGAACTCATGGGCCGCACCGAATGCAACCGCGTGGTGATCTTGAAAGGCGATGCGCGGCTGATTGGCCAGATGGTCGATGTGACCATCACCGAAACCAGCCAGCGCTCGCTGCGCGGCGAGGTGCTGATTCAGGACGATGCCGTGGCGGCGTAAGGCGGCCTGCGTGTCTCCGCGCATTGCTTTCTGGCTCAAGCGGCTGTCGTTTCGCCAGCTGCTGGTGATTGCTTTTTTGCTGATTGCCGCGCTGCTCGGCGCGGCGTCGCTGCGGGCGCTGTTTGCGCTCGAAGACCTGACCCAGCAAAGCCGCGACAACGCCGCCCGAGCGCTGGACCTGAGCGGCGCGGCGCAGTCGCTACGCGAGCGCAGTGTCTCGATGGAGCGCACGGCGCGCCAGTCGGTGGTGCTGGACGACCGGGTGCTGCGCACGCGCTTTCAGGACGAGACGAAAGAGGCGGCGCGCCTGCTCGATCAGCTCGACCGCGAAGACATTCCCGCCGCCAAAGCCCCGCCCTGGCGTACACATCTGGCCGCCATCGACGCCCTGCTCACCGGCGCCGCGCCCACCGCGCCAGAGCGCGAGCGCCAGCTCACGCAGGAATTCCGCGAACTCGAAAGCATCCATGCGGCCATCGCCATGCAGGTGCAGCAGGCGATCCAGCAGCGCAACCAGTCGCTGCAACGCAGGCTGGAAACCAGCCGCCAGCGCCTGGCCCAGCAAATCACCGCCGCCATCGCGCTGGCCGTGGTGATGGCGCTGGCCTTCGGCGTCTGGTTCACGCGGCCTTTAAAACGGCTGGAAAATGCCATCGTCGGGCTGGGCGAAAACCGGCTCGATCAGGTCATTGCGATCAACGGCCCAGCCGATCTGGCGCTGGTGGGCGAGCGGCTGAACTGGCTGCGCCTGCGCCTGGCCGAGCTGGACGCGGACAAATCGCGGTTTTTGCGCCACATTTCGCACGAATTAAAAACCCCGCTGGCCTCCTTGCGTGAGGGCGTGTCGCTGCTTGAAGACGGCGTGGCGGGCGCGTTGACGCCCGGCCAGCGCGAAATCGCGCAAATCCTGCGGCACAACACCGGCGCGCTGCAAAGCCAGATTGAAGACCTGCTGCGCTTTAACACCGCCGCGTTTGAAGCGCGCCAGTTGCACCGCCAAAGCGTCGATCTGCTGCAGCTGATCGAAAACCAGGTCGATGCCCAGCGCCTGCAATGGCGCGCCCGCGAGCTGACGGTGGCCATCACCGGCGAGCCGCTGCACATGGACGTGGACCCGGAAAAGATCGGCACCGCGCTGGCCAATTTGCTGTCGAACGCGATTCGCTATTCGCCGCTCAGGGGCACGATTGCGCTGGCGCTGAGTCAGCAGCCGGACGGGGTGCGCATCGACATCGAAGATGACGGCTGCGGCGTGGCACCCGCTGACCGCGAGCGCATTTTTGAGCCGTTTTACCGTGGCGAGCGCCAGCCCGATGGCGGCGCGCGCGGCAGCGGCATCGGCCTGTCCATCGTGCAGGAATACATCGCCGCGCATGGCG
>CAIYKK010000358.1 GCA_903926695.1 uncultured Burkholderiales bacterium | reverse complement strand
TCGCTGAAAAGCAAAACGGTGATTTTGTCCACCGGCGCGCGCTGGCGCAACATCAACGTGCCCGGCGAGCAGGAATACAAAAACAAAGGCGTGGCCTACTGCCCGCACTGCGACGGCCCGCTGTTCAAAGGCAAGCGCGTGGCGGTGATTGGCGGGGGCAACTCGGGCGTCGAAGCGGCGATTGATCTGGCGGGCATCGTCGGCCATGTCACGCTGGTGGAGTTCGACACCGCACTGCGCGCCGACGCCGTGCTGCAGCGCAAGCTGCACAGCCTGCCCAACGTGACGGTGTTCACCCACGCGCAGACCACCGAAATCACCGGCGATGGCCAGAAGGTCAACGGCCTGACGTACAAAGACCGGGCGACGGGCGAATCGCACGCGGTGCCGCTTGAAGGCGTGTTCATCCAGATCGGTCTGGTGCCCAACACCGACTGGCTCAAGGGCGTGGTCGAGCTATCGAAACACGGCGAAATCATCGTTGATGTCAGAGGCCAGACTTCGCTGCCGGGCGTGTTTGCGGCGGGCGACGCCACCACCGTGCCTTTTAAACAGATCATCATTGCGGCGGGCGACGGGGCCAAGGCGGCGCTCGGCGCTTTCGATCATTTGATCCGCACCACGGCACCGGCTTGACAACAGGGCTTGCCCTCTCGCACGGGCTTGCCCACAATGGCTTTTTTTCGATCCCTTTGAGACTCAACACCGCACAAGGAGGCTTCCATGAAAGGCGACCCGCAAGTCATTGCACATCTGCAGGCCCAGCTTAAAAACGAGCTGACGGCCATCAACCAGTATTTTGTGCATTACCGCATGTTCAAACACTGGGGCCTGAGCAAGCTGGCCAAGAAGGAATACGAAGAATCCATCGGCGAAATGAAACACGCCGACAAGCTGATGGACCGCATTTTCATGCTCGACGGCCTGCCCAATCTGCAGGACTTGGGCAAGCTGATGATTGGCGAGGACGTGCTCGAAGCGCTGGGCAGCGACCTGCGCCTTGAAACCGGGGCGCAGGCCACCGTCAAGGAAGGCATGGCTTATTGCGAAAGCGTGCGCGATTACGTCTCGCGCGACCTGCTGCTGGAAATTCTGGACGACACCGAAGAGCACATCGACTTTCTGGAAACCCAGATCGAGCTGGCCGCCAAAGTGGGCCTGCAAAACTACCTGCAAAGCCAGATGGGCGAATTGAGCTGATCAGCCGCCGCCGCCGCAGCGGGCGCATTCAACCACGGGGCTTTTCAGCCCCGTTGTCGTTTCTGGGGCAAGTGCGTTGTTTTTCAAACAAGTTATTGAGAATTATTCGCATTTGATATACACTTCACAACGAACTTTACAAGCCAGCCAACTCCCGTTCACCGCACCCGAACGACTCCGAGCACAGCCAAGCTATTTCTCAAACCCGCTCCGTGGCCGCGCAGGCCCGAAGCACGCTTGGAGTCTTCTTTTGGCACATTCTTCTGCTCGCCCGCGCCGCTTTTTGCGCGCCCCATCGTCCCGCGTGAACCGCATTTCGGCTGGCGCGCCTGCACTTTCTCAAAACGCCAGTCCCGCGCCATCGACGGCTGACCGGGCGCTGCTGCCGCTGGGCGCGCTGATGCTGGCCGCTTCTTTCGGCAGCTGGGCGCAAAGCACCGCGCCCACGCCGCAAGCGCCCGCCTCCGCCGCCTCCGCCGCCGCCACGCCAGCCACGCCAGCCACATCCGCCGCGTCCGCCGCGTCCGCCAAGACGCTGGCGCCCGTGACCGTCACCGGCACCCGTGACCGCTTGGGCCAGACCTACCAGAGCGGCATCACCAGCGTCGGCAAAATGCCCGTGCCCGCCAAAGACATTCCGCAGTCGCTCACCGTGGTGAACGACAAGCTGATCCACGACCAGGGCAAGGACAGCCTGAAAAGCGCGCTGGAAAACGTCGTCGGCATCACGTTCGAGGCGGGCGAAGGCGGGCGCGTGGGCGACAACATCCGGCTGCGGGGTTTTAGCGCGGCGGGCGACATCTATCAGGACGGCATGCGCGACATTGCCCAGTACAACCGCGACACGTTCAACGTCGAGCGTGTGGAAGTGCTGCGCGGCGCCGCTTCCATGCTGTTTGGCCGGGGTTCGACCGGCGGCATCATCAACCAGGTCAGCAAGCAGCCGCGCCTGATCACCGAGCATGAAGTCAACGCCACCGTGGGCACCGGCAACTACCTGCGCCTGCAAGGGGATTTCAATTTCAAGCTGGCGGACGACGCGGCCCTGCGCATCAACGCCATGACCACCGACGGCGACGGGCGCGGCGACAAGGCCAGCGCCACCACCCAGCGGCGCGGTTTGGCGCTGGACTACCGCTTTGGCATCGGCACGGCCAACGAGTTCGAGGTCAGCTACTACCACCTCAATTACAACGACAAGCCCGACTGGGGCTTTCAGTGGCTCGAAGGCCGCCCGGCAGCCGCGCCGACGAACAAATACTGGTACGGCCTCGACAGCGATTTCCAGAAAGACAAGGCCGATGTGGTCACGCTGTCGCACACCCACCGCTGGGCCGACGGCAGCAGCCTCAAAACCACGGTGCGCGACGGCCACTACGCCCGCGACATGTGGGCCACGCAGTCCAAATTTGCGGTCGGCACCACGCTGGCCAACCTCACGGACAACACGGTGGTCACCCGGAACAACAACTCCAAATCAGGCAAAGAACACCACACCTTCCTGCAGACCGATTACCTGACCACCACCGACTGGTTTGGCCGCGAAAACAGCCTGCTGATAGGCGGCGAGTACGCGGTTGAAAACTCCAGCCGCTCCATTTACCCCTTCCTGGCCAATGCGCTGTTCACGGCCAATGGCCTGCTGCCCAAGCCGTCCACCACCGTGGGCAACCCGAGCAGCGCAGGCGTCAGCCGCAACCTCACGGAGCAGGTGGCGACCCAGTTCAAGGCCACCACGCTGGGGCTGTATCTGCAGGACACGATTGAGCTGGCAAAGAACTGGAAACTCGTTGGCGGCCTGCGCATTGACCGCTTCCAGGGCGACTATGACCGCTCCGGCAATGTGGCCCCAAACAACACGGCGCTGTCGCGCTCGGACACGCTGCTGAGCAAGCGCCTGGGTCTGATGTACCAGCCCACCGATGAAGTGAGCTACTACGCCGCCTACGGCACCTCGTTCAACACCTCGGGCGATCTGTACCAGTTCGATCCGCAGTCGGCCAACACGCCGCCCGAAAGCAGCCGCAACATGGAAATCGGCGCGAAATGGGAACTCTACGGCGGCGACCTGTCGCTGCGCACCGCGCTGGCCCGCACCGACAAATACAACGAGCGCAACACCGACATCGACACGGCCAACAATTCCTACTTGCTCTCGGGCAAGCGCCACACCGATGCGCTCGAATTCGAGATTGCCGGGCGCATCACGCCGCAGTGGGACGTATTTGCGGGCGTCGGCTTTTTGCGCGCTTTCATTGACAAGTCAGGCACGAATGCCGCTGGCCTGCTGGAAGTCGGCCAAAATCCGGGCCTGAGCCCGAGCCGCCAGGCCACGCTGTTCACAACCTACCGCATCGGCGACACATGGCGCATCGGCGGCGGCCTGACCGCCGTGAGCCAGAACAAGCCCGCCAACGCCGTCACCACCAATGTGACCGATCCCGCCACCGGCGTGACCACAACCATCCTCAACCCCAACCGGGCGCCGGGCTATGTCAAGGCCGATCTGCTGGCCGAATACCGCGTCAGCGAAGGCAACACCGTCAAACTCAACATCGACAACCTGTTTGACAAGGTGTACTACAACACGCTGTACCGGGGCTTTGCCGCGCCGGGCGACGCCCGCAGCGTGCGCCTGACGCTGACCAGCAAGTTCTAAGTTTTTAATCCAGCTTTTTGAACCTCGGGCGTCTGCGCCACCCACGCAATGCCCGACTTCTTTTTCAGGAAATCCTCACCATGCTGCTTCGCATTCCCCACGTCCTCACGCCGGGCGAACTCGCCCAGGTGCGCCAGCTCATTCTCGAAGCCGACTGGGCCGATGGCCGCATCACCGCTGGCAGCCAGAGCGGCGCAGTGAAAAAAAACCTGCAACTGCCCGAAGACCTGCCCGCCGCCCAGCAGGCGCGCCATATCGTTTCGGTGGCGCTGGCGCGCAACCCGATGTTTGTGACCGGCGCGCTGCCCAAGTCGGTCTATCCGCCGCTGTTTAACCGCTACGGCGGCGCGAGCAATTATTTTGGCGACCACATCGACAACGCCGTGCGCACGCATGCGGCCACGGCGCGCCATGTCCGCACGGATATTTCCTGCACGCTGTTTTTGGCCGACCCGGCCAGCTACGACGGCGGCGAACTGGTCGTTCAGGACACCTACGGCGAGCAGCGCATTAAATTTGAGGCGGGCGATTTGGTGATGTATCCGGGCACGTCCGTGCATCGGGTGGAGCCGGTAACGTGCGGCGAGCGTCTGGCGTGCTTTTTCTGGATCGAAAGCATGGTGCGCGCCGACGCCCAGCGCCGCCTGCTGTACGACATGGACATGGCGATCACCACCCTGCGCCAGCAAACGCTGGAGCGCGCCCTGCAGGACGGCAGCGCGGGCAATTCGTCCGACACGCCCGAAATCGTGCGCCTGACCGGCTGCTATCACAACCTGCTGCGCATGTGGGCCGACGTTTAAACCAGCCGCTGCGGCCAGTTGTGACCACCCCGGCCTCTTGGCTTAACCCTACAGCTTTCAAACAAATTGGACTCTTATTGCAAATGCGACACATTCTCATTTAAGATAAGCCATCTGTTTGAACCCAGCCATTAACGGGCCACCTTATGATCATCTGTGTCTGCCGCCGCATCTCTGACCGCGACATTGCCCGCCACGCCCGCGCTGGCATGGGTTTTGACGAGATTCAGTTTGAACTCGGCGTGGCCACCCAGTGCGGCCGCTGCGAAAACTGCGCCCGCGATGTGATCACGCAGTGCAGCGCCACCGCCCCGACCGCGCATCTGTCGCTGGACGCGCCCGTCTCCAAAGGCAAGGCATGGATCACCTCGGCAGCCTGATCGTGCCGCTGGCGCTGAGTCTGGTTTTGGTGACCGGCGCGGCCTGGTGGATTTTTCACCGTTGATACGCCCCGAAAATGCAGGCACGCCTGCGCCTTTTTGCCGCCTTTTTTGAATATCCTGCATGAACGCCACCGCCCTGCCCGGCTCTCCTCCTGCGCGCCTCAAGCTGCCGCGCCTTTCCTGCAATGCCATCAAAACCGCCGCCCCGGATGCGGGTCCGCTGCCTGCGCCGCCTGCCCCTTTGCGCCGCAACGCGCTGGTTGCCGCCGTGGTGGTGGCGCTGCATGTCGGCCTGATCTGGGCGCTGCAAAGCGGCCCGGCGATTCGCCCGCCAGAGCTGGTGGTGCCGGTTCAGGCGCTGGCCGATCTGATCGAAACGCCCGCACTCAAAGCAGAACCTGCCCCCCCAACGCCACTCATGCCGCCCGCCAAGTCCACCAAGCCCGTGACATCTGCCGCGCCCAGCGTGCAGAAAAAAGCCGTTCCCAAGACACCGGCCCAGCCTAAAGCCCAGCCCCAAGCCATCACCGACCCAACGCCCTCGCCCAACGCACCAGCGGGCAGCCTCGCCCCCAGTGCGCCAGCCCCGCCCGCGCCCGCACCAGCCGCTACAGGCCAAGCGGCCCCGGCAGGCCAATCAGCACCCGCCGCGCCGCCCGCCCCGGCGTCGAGGCAGCTGCCATCGAGCAACGCCGACTACCTGCAAAACCCAAAACCCGCCTACCCGCCCCTGAGCCGACGCCTGGGCGAACAAGGCAAAGTCATCGTGCGCGTGCTGATAGGCGCCGACGGCCAGCCCCAAAAAGCCGAACTCAAACAGTCCAGCGGCTTCGAGCGCCTGGACCAGGCCGCCCTCACCACCGTGATGAAATGGCGCTACGTGCCCGGCAAGCGCGGCGGTGTGGCCGAAGACATGTGGTTCAACGTCCCCATCAATTTTGTTCTTGAATAATTCTCTGGAGTAGTCACTAAATGGAAAACCAATTCGGCCTGGCCCACGTCTGGTCTCAAGGCGACATCGTCACCAAAAGCGTCGCCGTGCTGCTGCTGCTCATGTCGCTGGCCTCGTGGATCGTGATTGTCATCAAGGCGCTGGACCTGCGCCGCCTCTCGACCCAGGCCAAATCAACCGAAAGCTTCTGGCACAGCGCCGACTTTGCCGACGGGCTGGCCCGGTTTGACCAAGGCGCGGCCAATCCATTTCGCCTGCTCGCGCTCGAAGGCCGCGAAGCCACCGCCCACGTTTTGCACAAAGAACAAGGCAACATGCGCCCCCAGCTGCATGACGCGCTGGACCTGAGCGACTGGGTCACGCGCTGCCTGCGCAACTCGATGGACGACATCACCGCCCGGATGCAGTCCGGTCTGGCCGTGCTGGCGTCGGTGGGTTCGACGGCGCCGTTTGTCGGGCTGTTTGGCACTGTCTGGGGCATTTACCATGCGCTGCTGGCCATCGGCTTGAGCGGCCAAGCCAGCATCGACAAGGTGGCCGGGCCGGTCGGCGAGTCCCTCATCATGACGGCGATGGGGCTGGCGGTGGCGATTCCCGCCGTGCTCGGCTACAACGCGCTGG
>CAIYKK010000357.1 GCA_903926695.1 uncultured Burkholderiales bacterium | reverse complement strand
TCGCCGGTCAGGAATGGCTTGTCGTTTTCGTCGTAGTCGGAAGTCAGCAGGTCAGCTGCTTCAGCATCGGTACGGGCGATCACCAGCGTAGGCACGCCGCAAACGTCGGCAGCCATGCGCGCTGCGATCAGTTTCTGGCAGGCTTCAGCGGTAGGAACCAGCACTTTGCCGCCCATGTGGCCGCACTTCTTGGCAGAAGCCAGTTGATCTTCCCAATGCACGCCAGCAGCGCCAGCCTTGATCATGGCCTTCATCAGTTCAAACGCGTTCAGCACGCCGCCGAAACCGGCTTCAGCATCGGCCACGATGGGCGCGAAGTTGTCGATGTAGCCTGCGTCGCCAGCGTTAATGCCTTTGGAATGCTGGATTTCGTCGGCACGGCGGAAGGTGTTGTTGATGCGCTCGACCACGGTTGGCACCGAGTCCACTGGGTACAGCGACTGGTCGGGGTACATGGAAGCGTAGCTGTTGTTGTCAGCGGCGACTTGCCAGCCCGACAGGTAGATGGCTTTGACGCCAGCCTTGACTTGCTGCATGGCCTGGCCGCCGGTCAGGGCGCCGAGGCAGTTGACGTAAGGCTCGGTGTTCACCAGGTTCCAGAGCTTTTCAGCGCCACGGCGAGCCAGGGTGTTTTCAATATGGAACGAACCGCGCAGGCGCACGACATCGGCAGCGCTGTAACCGCGTTTGATGCCCTTCCAGCGGGGGTTGGTGGCCCAGTCTTTTTCAAGGGCTTCGATTTGCTGTTCGCGGCTGAGTTGTTCGTTAAAGCTTTGTGTCATGGTGCGCTCCGGAGGGTTGAAGAAAAGCAGGTTTATTTTAAATTTTTCAGGGGATTTTGGTCGTATCTTATGTCTTATATAAGACTATTTTTTTTATTTAAAATCAATGACTTATAAATTAATTTCGCAATGCGGAATGATTTTTCTCGATACGGCTGATCTGATCCGCAGAGGTTTAATAAAAATTTCACATTGCAAAATGGTTACCCATTTCATGAAAATGCAGCCGCCCGCAACGCTGCGGGCCGGGCCTTGTTTTCCCGTCGGCGTGTAACCGGCCAGCGCGTCCCAAAAACAGCTTGTCATGGTCCGACTCAGACCGGGCTGTCGATGCGCAGCCAGGTGGTTTTGACCTCGGTGTATTTGTCAAACGCGTGCAGGGACTTGTCGCGCCCCACGCCGCTTTGCTTGAAACCGCCAAAAGGCACGCTGATGTCGTCCTCATCGTACTGGTTGACGTGAACCGTGCCGACGCGCAGGGCACGGGCCACGCCGTGCGCCTTGTTCAGGTCGCTGGTCCACACGCCTGCCTGCAAGCCATAAATACTCTGATTGGCCTGGCGCACCACGTCTCGGGCGTCGGTGAACGACAGCACCGACAGCACGGGGCCAAAAATTTCCTCGCGGGCAATCGTCATCTGGTTCGTCACGCCGTCAAAAATCGTCGGCTGCACGTAACAGCCGCCCGCCACCGGCAGCGCCTGCTGGCCGCCCGCGAGCAGTTTGGCACCTTCGCTTTGGCCCAGCGCGATGTAGCGCAGCACGTTGTCGAGCTGCGCCTGATCGACGATGGCACCCATCACGGTGGATTTGTCCAGCGGGTTGCCCGGCTGGTAGTTGGGCACCAGCGCCAGCGCTTTTTCCAGAAAAACGTCTTTGATGGATTCTTCAACAAACAGCCGCGAAGGCGCATTGCAGCTTTCGCCCTGGTTGAAAAAGATGCTGCCCACCGCCGCCTGCACGGCGCGGTCCAGATTCGGGCAGTCGGCAAACACAATATTGGGCGACTTGCCGCCCAGCTCAGTCCAGGCGCGTTTGAGATTGCTCTGCCCGGCCATGACGTGAATCTGCTTGCCCACGCGGGTCGAGCCGGTAAAAGCGATGCAGTCCACATCCATGTGCAGCGCCAGCGGCGAACCGGCCTCGGGGCCGTAGCCGGGCACGACGCTGAAAACGCCGGGTGGAATCCCCGCCGCCAGCGCCAGTTCAGCCAGCCGCAGCGCCGTCAGCGGCGACTTTTCGCTGGGTTTCAAAATCACCGAATTGCCCGCCGCCAGCGCGGGCGCGATTTTCCAGGCCGCCATGATCATCGGGTAGTTCCACGGCACGATGACGCCGACCACGCCAACCGTCTCGCGGGTGATGAGCGCCAGCGCGTTCGATCCGGTGGGCGCGATTTCGTCATAGACCTTGTCCACCGCCTCGCCGTACCAGCGGATGCAGTTGGCCGCGCTGTTGACATCGACCGAGCGGGCGTATTTGAGCGGCTTGCCCATGTCCAGCGTTTCAGTCAAGGCCAGCTC
>CAIYKK010000356.1 GCA_903926695.1 uncultured Burkholderiales bacterium | reverse complement strand
GGGCTGCGTGATTGCCTGTCTCGGGCAGGTCTTCGATGATCTGCGCGATTTCAAGCCGGGCGCGCTTTGAAATGACCGTGTGCTCGCCAGCGCCCTGGCGCAATGCGCGCAAAATTCCCTGGGCAATCTCACGGCTCAAGGTTCGTGCGCTGCCGCTCCAGCGCACTGTGCCGCCTTCCTTCGTCGGTGCCAGCCACACCGTTTGCCGCTTCCAGTCGATTTCTGTGATGTGCCAGCTTTTGCCTGCCAGCAGAATCAAACGATTGGGTTTGTCGCCGGTCAGCATCGTGGGGTCGATGTAGCCCACCTCGACGCCGCCAAAACGCCCCAGCAGCAGCTGGGTGCCTGAAAATGAGGCCAGCAAGTCCTTGTAATGGGCGCGCCCGAACTGCTTTTCAGTCGTGGGGCCAATTTGCAGAACGCCCTGCGTGTCCATCAGGTAATCCGAATCGACCATGTGATCCATCACATCTGTGATGGCCTGAGCACTGGACTCCGGGAAGGCACCGCAGAGCAGCGCTGCCAATTCTCGTCTTGGCCATTGGCCACGCTCCAGGGTCGCCACCATCGCCTGCTGGGCCACCAAAGCCCACGGCTGCGGGGGCGGGTAAGCCGCTTCCACCCAGGTTTCACCCCACAATCTGCAAATGCCCAGGGCCAGCATCAGCGCATCGTCATTCGTGCAGAGGAACAGACAGCTGCGCCTGGCGCCATCGCGTCGGCCAGTGCGTCCCATGCGCTGCAAAAAAGACGACACCGTTGCCGGTGCATCGATTTGAATCACATGATCGAGATCGCCAACGTCAATGCCCAGTTCCAGCGTCGAGGTGGCCACAATCACGCAATCTTTTTCTTCGGCAAAGGCCGTTTCTGCCAGCTTGCGCTCTGAGTGGCTCAGGGAGGCATGGCTTAAAAAGGTGCGCACCGCCTGCGCGCGCAGCAGGCTGGTGAGCTGCTCGGCGCTGCTGCGCGAGTCGCAAAAGACCAGGCGTTTGCTGCCCCGATGGAGCCGGGCAATGACGGTTGCGGCGTTGGCCAGCGAGCCGACAAAATCCACGGTGACATCCGCATCGGTGCTCACCGATGCACTTCCCACCACCTGCTTGACTCCGGTCGGCGCAAACCAATTCAACAGCTCGGCCGGGTTGCTCACGGTCGCCGACAGGCCCAGCCGCTGCATTTCCTGGGGAACGTATTGCTGCAGCCGGTACAGCACAGCGCGCAGGTGCCAGCCACGGTCATCAGCGGCAAACGCATGCAGTTCATCGGCAATCACCACGCGCAAGTTGCCAAACCAGGCCTTGCGGTCAATGCGTGTGGACACCAGCATGCCTTCAAGCGACTCGGGCGTGGTCAGCAGTATGTCGGGCGCATCCTTCAAGGCGTGGCCTTTTTTCGAGGCCGAAACATCGCCGTGCCAGACCGCCACCCGCCTGCCGACCAACCCGGCGTAATGCGACAGCCGCTGCTCCAGGTTGTTCAGCAGCGCCTTGATCGGGCACACATAGATCACACTCACCCCCGGCCAGGCGTGGGTCAGCATGCGCGAGAGCACCGGAATGATGGCCGCTTCCGTCTTGCCGCCAGCCGTGGGTGCCAGCAGCAGGCAATGCACGCCGGAAAGAATCGGCTCAATCGCCTGCAACTGCGTGGGCCGCAGGCTGCGCCAGCCCAGTGAATTGACGACGTGGTACTGCAGGGCAGGGTGCAGTTTTTCAAACTCACTCACAACTCGATGTCGTCCACGCTGGTCGCGCCTGCGGCGGCCCTTTCATGGGCCGTCATTTCGCTCTCGGCCAGTGTCAGCTGGTAATGCAGGCGCGGGTCAAAGTCTGCATGCAGATCCACCCGGTCCAGCACATCGGCCACCAGTTTTTTCAGGAACAAACGAGGGGCCACGCCGACCTTGCCGCCCAGACCACCGGCCACGGCGCGGGCCAAAACCTCGATATACGCGTCATCAACCACACCGCGCAAACGGCCCTCGTTGGGCTGGAGTTGCGCATAAATATCGCGCACCCGCCGACCCACCGCCACCAGCGAGCCCTGATCGAACGGTGCCAGCCGAACCTGCACAGCGCGCGGATTGTCAAACCGGCGCTCAGTGCCGAAATCTACATGCAGGCGCTGGGCCAGCGGTGCGAGCCGCTGCACGCCCTGCGCACCGTCAAAAAAAGCTGGCGTGCCGGTGATGACCAGGTACAGACCGGGAAAGCGACCGGCATCCATCTCATCAATGAGCTGGCGCAGTGCATTCAGGCCCCTCTCGCGCGTGTCGGAGCGCATGCGCTGCAGCGTCTCCACTTCGTCCAGCACCAGCACCAAACCCGCAAAACCACTGTCGCGCAGGATGGTGAGCAAGCCCATCAAAAAGTTGGCTGCGCCAAAATGATCCAGTTCGCCCTTGATGCCCGCTGCGCGTTTCACGCCAGCGGCCACATTGGGCTGACCCGCCAGCCAGCTGATCAAGCCCTCGGCCAGTTGGTGCTCGCCATCGGCCAAGGCCCGGCGGTAGGTGCGCAGCACGGCTGAAAAAGCGGGCGCCGTTTTGCTGATCCCCGCCAACTTCGCTTCCATCAGCGTTTGGGTCTGCGTCAGCAGGGCGTGGGCGTCATTGGCATCGACCGAACCATCGGCCAGCACATCCTGCTCTAAAGCAAAAAACCAGCCGTCGATCACACTGCGAAAAGCGCCGGTGCTGCTGTCAGC
>CAIYKK010000355.1 GCA_903926695.1 uncultured Burkholderiales bacterium | reverse complement strand
CAGCGGCGGGCCTTGGTGTTTGTCGCACCGGCAGCGGATGACCAGCCCCAGACGGCAACCCGTCGCAAGCCAGTAGCCCCACAGCGTCACGTCAAGGCGGTGAATGCAGCTTTGGCAGGTCACAGCACCACCGGCAGGGGAAAGGCGTTCCAGGATGAATAAATCAAGCATGGCAGTTTCCCCGGATTTTTCCCCGAACCCTTCCCCCCCTATATGGGGGGCGGGGAATTTCGGGCCTTGAATTCACCGAAACGGGGAAAAACGGTGAATTTCGGGGAGTCAAGCCAGCCATATAAAGCCCTTGTCACAACCCAGAACGCCACGCGAAACCAGTCCCGTTACCGCCTCTCTGGCGCGCTCTGCTTTTCTGTCTGGTGCAACCGTCAGGCGTTCAGCTATGCGGCCCAAGGATTCCTCAAGCACGATAGCGGGGCGGCCCGGCGGGCAGGTTGTAGGCGTCTTGCATGGCCCGGCCTGCTTCAGCAGTTCGCGCACCACCTCAAGCACCACCTTTTGATTACCACCTTGGGGCAGCTTGACGGCCCGCACGTCTTGCGCGGCGGTATCCCGCACCACCACACACGACGTAATGGGGTCGCCATATTCGTCGGTGTCCAGCGTTTCCACTTGGAGCATGAACGGATGCGCCCCGCCATCCTCCCCGTCTTTGGCCTTCGCCACTTTCCATTCCCGCTTGTCGCCATCGCGTGAGACTTCTACAGCAGCATCCAAGGCAGCGAATAGCGAACTATGGCCCCGTAGCCCCTTGGTAGCGTCCTTGCCAGTGTGGTGAACCAGCACCACCAGGCCATTGATGCGGCTCTGCAGGCGCTTGGTGGACTCCAGAATCTCGCCCATATCGCTTGAACTGTTTTCGTCGGAAGTCGGGGCGGCCCGGTTCAGCGTGTCCAGGAACACCACCGCGCCCGCAGGCACCACGGCGGCCAGGTCTGCCACGTCTTGCGGCTCTGTCAGCTTGAACGGTTGCAGGACGATATGCAGGCCCGCAGGCAGGGCGCGGCCCGTGTGCGCTTCCCATGCGGCCACTCGCAGCTTGAACCCGCCTTCACCCTCTAGGGCGCAATAGACCACGGGCGCGGCTTCTACCCGATGCCCGAACCACTGGCGGCCCTCTGCAATGGCAGCGGCCATATCCAGCGCCAGAAACGATTTACCGCTGGCGCTGGGGCCATACAACCCGGCCAGCCCCACAGCAGGCAGAACGCCCCGCACACGCCATGCCAGCGGGGGCAGGTTTCGCAGGTCATCCGCCCCCAGCAGCTTGTAGCGCGGCTTGGGCTTGGGCGGCTCAATGGCCGATTCCAGCAGTTCGGCCAGCGCATCACCACCGTCACGCTTCGCCAAGTCGTTCACGTCGCTGTTTTGCGGCCAGCCATCGGGCATGCGCACCACGGCGGCGTTCACCTCTTGGGCGATTTTGTCGGCGTCGCCTTCTTTGCCCACGTCAGGCACCAGAACCAAGCGGGCGGATGCGTCACGCTGGCGCAATTGAACGGCCACGGCATGAATCCGGCCAGCCCCAAAACACACCACGGCAGCGGCCCCGGTTTGTTGCCAGCAGCTCCAGGCAGCGCCTATGCCTTCGCAGATGTAGGCCAGGCCACCGGGCACCAGTTCGCCCACGGTGAAAAAACCGTCTTCCAACGGCGCGCCGTGCAGGTTCAGTTTTCCGGGCAGGCCTTTGGCCTTCAGCCGGGCGGCCACGTCAGGCAGGGCAATGAACTGCAGGCTGGCCAGTGAGCCATCGGGGCGGATGACGGGCACCACCAGCGCCCCGGCCATCGGTTCACCACCGATGCGCAGCGTATCGCCCGCAGGCAGCACACGCAAGCCGTCCAACGGCACCCCAGCGGCCCCTTTTTCCACGACGTAGGGGTGTCCGATTGAAGCGGCTTCGCAGCGGCCCCAGACTTCGGCAGCGCTCATGCCTTGGGCGAGCTGGCGCGGCGGCTCTGCGGGCTTTCTGGGCGCTGGGGCTGGCCTTGTCGGGGCCATGCCTTGGCCCGTGCGCCATCCGTTCGCGGCGGCCAGCCTAAACAGGGTTCCGGCCCCTACACCCTTGCCGGGCTTGAAGCTTTTCCAGGTATCGCGGGCGGCCCTTGCGTCGTAATTGCCAGCCCCGGCGCTCCAGTCGTTGAAGGCGTCAAAGTCCAGCCCGGCAGCTTGGGCGGCCATGCCAGTGCATACCCATTCTTCGCGGGACAGGTCAGGCGGGATGTAGCTCAGCGCATCACGGGCGCGGCCTATGTCGTTTGTCATGGCGTTCAACGGTCACCGCCTTTCTGTTTCTTTGCCAGCTCGATAGCCACTTGCGCGGCTTCAATCAAGTGCTTGGGCAAATAACTGTCGTGGCAGTGGCGCGGCACTGGCGGGTAATCCATGACCTCGTTAATGATGGCCTGAAGCGCGGCCAGAAGCGCAGGCGTTGCAGTCAATGGCGCAGCCGTCCAACGGGTTTCCCGCTCGAACTCCATGAGCCGGACAAGTGCCATCCGGTAATCAAGCAGCTCGTCT
>CAIYKK010000354.1 GCA_903926695.1 uncultured Burkholderiales bacterium | reverse complement strand
GTCCTTTCCCACCACTTCAAACAGCTCATCGGCGGTCTTGAAGCCCAACTGAAGCGCCAGATCGTTGAGCTTCATCGCCGTTTTGCCTTCGCGCTGGAGCAGTTTTTCGACTGCTTCGCGTCCTCTGGCCACGGTGTGCGCCATCGCCAGCGCGTTGAACCAGGCGCGCACCTTGGCTCTGGCGCGGTTGCTGGACAAAAAACCCAGCTCGGGATTGAGCCAGTCGCGCGACGGCCCGCCTTCCTTGGCCGTGATGACTTCCACGGTCTGGCCGTTTTGCAGCGGTGTGTTCAGCGGCACCATCACGCCATCGACGCGTGCGCCCCGGCAGCGGTGCCCCAGACTGGTGTGGACGCTGTAGGCAAAATCCACCGTCGTCGCACCTTGGGGCAGCTCGACGATGGCCGCGTCCGGCGTGAGCACGTAAATCCGGTCTTCCAGCAGGCCATGATTGGCGGCGCGGGCGCGCTGCGTGGCCGGGCCGGACAGATCGCGCTCCCAGGCGAGCAGCTGGCGCAGCACGGCAATTTTGGCGTCGTAGTCGCTGCTGGCGCTGACGCCGCCGCCGTAGCCTTTGGTGCCCGCTTCTTTATAAGCCCAGTGCGCCGCGACGCCGCTTTCGGCGTGGTCGTGCATGGCTTGGGTGCGTATTTGCACCTCGATGGCCCGCCCGGCCTCGTCGCGCACCACGGTGTGCAGCGACTGGTAGCCGTTGGCCTTGGGCTTGGCGATGTAATCGTCAAACTCGCCCGCCACCGGCGTGAAGTGCGAATGCACAAAGCCCAGCGCGGCGTAGCAGCCTTTGACATCGGCGGCCACCACGCGCAGAGCGCGGATGTCAAACACCCGGTCAAAGTCGAGCGACTTGCCGCGCATTTTTTTAAAAATGCTGTAAATGTGTTTGGGTCGCCCCTGCACCAGCGCGGCAATGCCATTGTGGTTCAAATCGCGCTCAAGCCGGGCGCGCAGCGCTTCCATGAACACTTCGCGCTCGGCGCGCTTTTCGTCGAGCAGCCGGGCGATGCGTTTATAAGTTTCGGGTTCGAGAAAGCGAAAGGCCAGGTCTTCCATTTCCCATTTGATTTGCCAAATGCCCAGTCGGTTGGCCAGCGGCGCAAAAATGTTCAGCGACTCGTGCGCCAGCGCACGCGGCACTTCGCGGCGGCTGGCGGCGTAATAGCGCAGCGTCTGCAGGCGCGAGGCCAGGCGCAGCATGACGACGCGCAAGTCACGCGAGAACGCCAGCAGCATCTTGCGCACGCTCTCAGTTTGCGCGGCGGGGTCGTCGTGCAAATGCGCTTTGGCATCGGCGGAGCGGGTCTGGCGCTGCACCTGGATCAGCTTGGTGGTTTCCACCGCCAGCGCGGCGTAGCTGGGGCCGAACGCTTTGGCGATCACTTCCTGCGGCTTGTTCAGGTGCTGGCACGAATAAACGAGGTAAGCGGCGGCCTGCAGGGCTTCGGAGCCGCCTATCAGTTCGAGAATGGCCACCATCGCATCGGCGTGGGCGAGGATGTTTTCGCCAGTGTCCAGCGTTTCGCTGGCCAGCAGCGGCTCGGCAAAGGCTCTGGCGCGGATCAGCGCATGGGGCTGCTCGGGCAGGCCGTCAGCCGTGGCCGTGACGATGGAGCTGAGGGTAACGGGAGAAGATGTTGGTCCGGTCAGCGCCGCCACTTTGTTTTTCATGAAAATTCAGTCAATCAATTACCGGAGATCACTCAAGCAGGAAACGGACCACGGCAGCGACCTGGTCCTCGGCGATCAGCGTGGGCGCGTGGCCGACGCCTTCAAATTCGATCAACTGGACATGCGGGCCGCGCTGCGTCATTGCAAGGGCTGTTTGGTGGCTGATTAAATCTGAGACGGCGCCGCGCAGCAGCAGCGTTTTGGCCTCGATCCGGTCATATAAATGCCACAACATGGCCTCGCCCTGCTGGGCCGACTCCGGCGTTGCCGACCTGAATGGCAGGGCGATGGCCGGATCGTAATGCAGCCGCAGCGGGCTGTCGGTGCCGGGCACGACGGGCCTGGTCATGGGCCGCGACAGCGCCAGCCACTGCTCGGGCGTGTGCGGGCCAAAGCTCTTGGAAATTTCCCACATCGCATCGGCCGCATTCTGCAAGGTGGCGAAATGCCCGGCCTTTCCAACGTAGGAAGTAATGCGCGCAATGGCGGGCGCTTCCAGCGTGGGGCCGACATCGTTGAGCACCAGTTTTCGCACCGGAGCTGGCAGCGCCAGCGCAGGCTGGCCGCACACCACCATGCCGATCAGCCCGCCCATGCTGGTGCCAACCCAGTCCAGCGTGACGATGCGCGCCTGGGCGTGCAACTGGGCTAGCAACGCCAGCATGTCCGCCGCATAAGCGGGCACCTGATAGCCCGCCGAATCCTGGAACCAGTCGCTTTCGCCCCGGCCCACCACATCGGGACAGATCACCCGAATGCCGTCCGAAAAACCGGGCAGCGAATCGGCCTGTTCGCACAAAGCCTGAGCCAGCACATCAAAATCGCGCCCCTGCCGCGTCAGCCCATGCACGCACAGCACAACGTGGCTGCTCTCGGGCTGGCCCCACTGCCAATAGGCCATGCGATGACCGCCTGCGGCATCGGGACAGGAAACATAGTTCAGGCTGGGTTGCTTCATCAGTTTGCGCGTGAAACCTCGGCTTTCAGGCCGGGGAGGTAGAGCTTGGAACACAAAATGTTCCTTCGCTAGCGGTGGCGTACCTGTCGCGTCCGTTTTTTGCCACCCGTGAATAAGGTGCAGGCTTTTCACCTGCTCGGCCTTTCGACTAGCCCGTAAAGGCCTTGTGACCCACGCCTTGCGGCGTATGTCCTCGGGAATGTCAGCAGCTGGCTCCTACTCTTGCGAGTAGCGACTAAAACCTTCGCCCCTTTACCTTTGGGCTGCATGATGAAAGCCTTGCAGAGCAGCAAACTGAGGAAGCATTTGCTGGTGCATTTGAACGACCTGTGACTAACGCAAGCGGACTGGATGCCCCTTTATGGGGTAGTTGACAGTGCAGACAGTCAGGAATAAAAAACGAAAGAAAGCTTGATAATTACTTCAGCAAAGTTTGCATGACTTTGTCTGCAGGCCACTGCGCCATATCAAGTCAACCATCGTAAATCATTCGGAGAAACTCTATGCTCACAGGTAAAACAGCTCTCGTCACCGGCTCCACCAGCGGCATCGGCCTGGGGATCGCCAAGGCGCTGGCCGCGCAAGGTGCCAACATCGTTCTCAATGGCTTTGGCGATGTCGATGGCCCCAAAGCCGAAGTCGCCGCGCTGGGCGTGCAAGTCGCCTACCACGGCGCCGACATGAGCAAACCCGCCGAAATCGAAGACATGATCAAGTTTGCCGCCGCGCAGTTCGGCCAGCTCGATATTTTGGTGAACAACGCGGGCATCCAGCACGTCGCCAAAATCGAAGCTTTCCCGGTTGACAAGTGGGACGCTATTCTGGCCATCAACCTGAGCAGCGCTTTTCACGCCACGCGCTTGGCGCTGCCCGCGATGCAGGCGTCCAACGACGGTAAAGGCTGGGGCCGCATCATCAACGTCGCCTCGGTGCATGGCCTGGTCGGCTCGGCGGGCAAATCAGCCTACGTTGCGGCCAAGCACGGCATTGTCGGCCTGACCAAAGTCACCGCCCTCGAAAACGCCACCACCGGTATCACCTGCAACGCGATTTGCCCCGGCTGGGTGCTCACGCCACTGGTGCAAAAACAAGTCGATGCCCGAGCAGCAGCTGAAGGCATTTCCATCGATGCGGCCACGCAGGAATTGCTGGGTGAAAAAGAGCCATCAAAGCAGTTCACCACGCCTGAAGAACTGGGTGCGCTGGCGGTGTTTTTGTGCTCGCCAGCGGGCAACAATGTGCGCGGCGTGGCCTGGAACATGGACGGCGGCTGGACCGCACAGTAAGTTTTTACCTGCCGCAGCCAGGCGCGGCGCGCAGCGCATGGGCAAACAGACCACTGTTCTGCTTGTCCTACACAAACTTGCTCTTGTGCTGATAGGCAGCGCGGCCTTGCATCCTTAGATTTGGTGGTGTTGATTGACGCCATGCTTTGAGCCGAAGCATGGGTTCCAACATTCACCTACGAAGGAAAAAAGCACCATGCCATCACTGACCCGGACTTTTTCAACCACTGTTCTGGCCGTAGCCGCCTTGACTGCTGGCGCGGGCGCCCAGGCCCAGATGAACAACTACTCCCTTTATTCGCCCGGTTCTAACTATGTGGGCCTGAACATCGGCCAGTCCGACTATTCACTCGAAAGCGGCTTGGGCGGCTTCGACTCGGACAAGCGCAAGACGGCGTACAACATTTACACCGGCAGCTTTTTCCACCCGAACTTCGGCATGGAAGTGGGCTACACCCATTTCGGCACCATCAACCGCGCCGGCGGCGAAACCAAGTCCGATGGCGCCAACCTGAGCCTGATCGGACGTGCGCCCATCAGCCCGGAATTTAATCTGCTCGGCAAAGTGGGCGTGACCTACGGCTGGACGGACGTGTCCGCCGCGTCCGCCAGCGGAATTGACTCCGGCACGGAAAGAGGCTTTGGCGCCTCTTATGGCGTGGGCGCCGAATTTGTGTTCAACCCGCAGGTTTCAGCCGTGCTGCAGTATGACGAACACCGGCTGAAGTTCATTACCACGGGCCGCGACCGCGTCAGCGCGACGACTGTCGGCCTGCGCTACCGCTTCTAAAGCGCCCGCCCGGCTTGCCAGCCAAGCACCAGCGCTCTTGAAGCCATGCGCCCACGTCAGGGACGCGCTGGCAACAGCATCATCTGCACCGAACCGGAGACATTGACTTGCACCGTGCTTTTGCCTGCTTCCACGGGAATGGCCGCCTCGGCCATGTCGGCGGACTTGGCGCTCATCGCCATGACGCGGGGGCGGTGCGCGTAAAACTGGTCATTACCCGTGACGGACACTTCGCGCAGGGTGTAGCCGCCAAAACCAAAGCCTTTGGCGATCTCGCCCGCCTTGGCCTTGAACTGCTCAATCGCCAGCGCCTGCGCTTGGGCCTCGACCTTGGCGCGCTGCTCGCGGCTCAGGGAAAAGCTCACGCCGCCCAGCGTCAGGCTCTGAATCTTGCCCGCCGTGCCGGTGATGCGAGGGAAATCGCGCCCTTCGAGCACCAGTTCAGCCGAGCCCTGCCAGCCGTTGATCTTGCCGTTGTTGCCGTAGCGCGGGTACAGGCTGAAATTGCCGGTGCGAACGTCCATCTGGCCCGGTATGGCGGCCTGTTTGGCCTGGGCCAGCGCGGCATCGAGCGCCTGTTTGAGCTGGGTTTGCACCGCGCCCGCATCGCTGCCGTCGCGCGTGGTGCTCATGGAAATGGACAGCAAATCCTGCTGCACCTCGACCGACCCGCTGGCCGAGAGTTGGGCCACGTTTTTCAGCGCTTCATTCGGCGCGGTTTGGGCAAAGAGCGCTGTTGTGCAAGCCGCCACGGCGCAGGCGGCGATAAGTCTGGAGGTTCGCATGGGAGAGATTTTCCTTTCAGGATAATGAAAAAATCAGAAACTGTTGGCACGCCTCGGAAACTGCCGGAGATCAACCTCAGACAAAAGGAGGGCGCGCAGCCGCATAGGTACACACACCGGCCCGCAAAAAATGCAAAAATCCAGTGTTTCAAAAAGTTTCAGCGCCAGTCCGATCTGAACTCACAAGGCCGCATCCACTGTACCCGCCCGCAAAGCCAAGCCCGAGACCGCTCCGCAGTCACTTTTTATACCACCTGCTTTTAGAGGAAAATCCTGTAACACTAAGTGAGATCGACGCAAAAAACAGACACCCAGGTTTTCCAGCATTCAAAATGACCATGTTACAAATCAAAAGCCCACTATGACTCAAGCTCCATCCACAGCCCGCGCCGACAAGATTCTTATCCTGGACGACGATGCGCGTATCCGCGACCTGCTGCGCCGCTATCTGGCCCAGGAGGGTTTTGATGTCATTCTGGCCGAAGACAGCAAGGCGCTCAACCGCATCATGCTGCGCGACGCGGTCGATCTGATCGTGCTCGATTTGATGATGCCCGGCGAAGATGGCCTGTCCATTTGTCGGCGCCTGCGCGCTGCCAACGACCGCACGCCCATCATCATGCTCACCGCCAAAGGCGAGGATGTGGACCGCATCGTCGGCCTCGAAGTCGGCGCCGACGACTATCTGGCCAAGCCCTTCAACCCGCGTGAACTGCTGGCCCGCATCCACGCGGTGCTGCGCCGCCGCCCCACCGCCGAAGTGCCCGGCGCGCCGTCGAGCGACCAGGAAGTCATCACCTTCGGGCCGTTTTCATTCGACATGGGCCTGCGGACTCTGCACAAAAACGGCGAAGAACTGCCGCTGACGACCGGCGAATTCGCCATGCTGAAGACGCTGGTGCGCCACCCGCGCCAGCCGCTATCGCGTGAAAAGCTCGCCCAGCTGGCGCGTGGCCGCGAGTTCGAGCCGTTTGACCGCAGCCTGGACGTGCAGGTTTCGCGCCTGCGCAAGCTGATCGAGACCGACGCCGCCGTGCCGCGCTACATCCAGACGGTCTGGGGAATCGGCTACGTATTTGTACCGGACGGCACCAACTGAGCACCAGCGTGCTTGCATAATGGGGAGAACGCCCGCTATCACACCGTGGTGGCGCCCCATCATGTTCGTTGTCCGGCCTGCGCGACCGGCTCATTCTCGGCCAATACCCGTGTCTTCACCCTTTACTACGCCCGCACCTGAAACTGCCCCGGCACCGCTGGAAATGCGGCCACGCCGGGGTTTTAATTTATTCTGGCGGACTTTTTTCTTTCTCGCGCTGCTGCTTTTTGGCTCCATCGTGGCCTGGCTGCAGACCTTTCGCGCCCTCGAATCTGAACCCCGCGCCGTGCAAAATGCGCAACAGCTGGCCTCGCTCGTCAACCTGACCCAGGCCGCGCTGCGCTACTCCGACACCGTCACCCGTGCCACGCTGATCAAGGTGCTGGCCGAAGAAGAGCAGGTGTTCATCAAACCGCGCAGAGCCACCGACAGCTACCAATCGTTCACCGACGATGAATTCGCCGAACGCGTCGCCAAAGAGCTGACCAAGCGGCTCGGGCGCGATAGCGTGGTGGCGGGCTCGGTCAACAACACGCCCGGCTTGTGGGTCGGCTTTTCGATCAACGGGGATGCTTACTGGATACTGACCGATTTATCCAAAATGGGGCCGCCCCGCAGCAGCACCTGGGCGATCTGGCTGCTAACCGCCGCCGCCTTGTCGCTGGCGGGTGCCGCCGTGATTGCGCGGCTCATCAACCAGCCGCTCAAGCAGCTCTCGTTCGCCGCCAGCCGCATGCGCGACGGCGATTTCGACGCCACGCTGCTCGACGAGCAGGTGGCGACCAGCGAAATCCGCGAGGTCAATATCGGCTTTAACCGCATGGCCGAGCAGCTATCGAAAATCGAGCAGGACCGCGTGGTGATGCTCGCGGGCATTTCGCACGATCTGCGCACGCCGCTGGCGCGCCTGCGGCTGGAAACCGAAATGAGCGTGAGCGACCCCGACGCACGCGAGCACATGGCCGCCGACATTGCCCAGTTAGATGCCATCATCGACAAGTTTCTGGACTACGCCCGGCCCGAGCCAGCGATGCTGGAGCCGATTTCGCTCAATGCCGTGGTGGACGCGGCGGTCTATTCCGTGGCCGATTACCCGGACATGCAGGTGACGCTGAACATTCCCGACAACATCGACGTTCTGGCCGATGAGGTTGAGTTGTCGCGGGTGATTGCCAACCTGCTGGAAAACGCCCGGCGCTATGGCAAAACGCCTGAAACCACCATCACGATGGTGGAAATCACCGCCAAGGTGCGTGACCAGTGGGTGGTGATCAAGGTGCGCGACCACGGCCCAGGCGTGCCGCCGGCCAGCCTGAGCAAGCTCACCAGCCCGTTTTTCCGGGGCGACGCGGCGCGCACGGCGGCCACGGGTGCGGGTCTCGGGCTGGCGATTGTCGAAAAGACGATTCACCGCATGGGCGGCATGTTCAGCCTGTCCAACACCAGTTCGGGCGGACTGGCCGCGCACATCAAGCTGCGCCGCAGTTGATGGCGCGTCAAGCGTGCCAACAATTCGTGCATGACGCGACACTCAGCGCCGCCAAGCGGCTTTCAATACAGCAGCGCCACGGCGCGGGCCTCCAGACTCAAGCCTTGGCCGACTGGCCCGAGCTTTTCAGCCGTCTTGGCCTTGACGTTGACCTGACTCGCATCCAGCCCCAAAGCTTCGGCAATGCGCGAGCGCATCGCTGCAATGTACGGTGCCAGCTTGGGCGCTTGGGCCACGACGGTGCTGTCGATGTTGCCGATGCGCCAGCCCGCTTCGCGCACGCGCTGACCGGTTTCGCGCAGCAGCACGAGGGAATCAGCGCCCTTAAAACGTGCATCGGTGTCGGGAAAATGGCGGCCAATATCGCCCAGCCCCGCCGCGCCAATCAGCGCGTCGATGATGGCGTGCAGCAGCACATCGGCGTCCGAGTGACCAAGTAAGCCCAGCGTGTGGGCAATCTCCACGCCGCCGAGAATCAGCTTGCGCCCCGGCACCAGCGCATGGCAATCCCAGCCTTCGCCGATGCGAAAGGGCGGGCGTGTGGCAGTCGAGTCAGAAGTCATGGGCAAGGCTTTCGGGGCAAAAAATCAAAAAGGGAGCGACAGGATAACTGAGCCTGCCTCACAACTCACAGAATTCAAGGCCAGCTGCAGCCGTCAGAAACGCATAACCGGCAAAGCCGCTTGATGCCTAAGCTAAACTTCGACGATGGTGTCATCCCACCTACTACCGCCGAGTTGACGCCAAGCGATCTCTTCGCTCAATCGGGTTTGTGCCGCTCCAGTGATGCCTTCGTCACAAAAGACCCAGGAATGCCAACCTCCCTGCTGGTTTCATACGCTTCAGAGCCGCCTACCCGCGTCACAGCCAAAGCGGTCTCTCTATTGGGTAAAACATGAAAAAGAAAACGATTGTTTGGGATGTAAAAAAAACACTGGCCAAGCTTGACTCACTGGTAGAGCTTGGCATTGTCGGGTTCTATCGCAGTGTTGAGATCACCGAGATTCTCGGGGTTCAAGGCAAGACATTCACAAACTTTCTAACGCTTGCGGTTGCAGAACCGCTTGAGGCACCTTCAGAGATTGATTGGAAGTCGGTTCTTCTAAACGGGAAGAACCGACATAGGCTGCCCGAGACAAAATGGGATGTCGGCATAGTGCAATACCGTCTCTCGCTCAAGGCCTTTCTGGAGAAATTCGCTGAGTTTGGGGAGACTGGCCAATGGCAACCCTCGCAGACTCCAATCCAGACCGGCATCCTGGCAGCAGTATCCCCTCAGTTCGTACCCTCAGACGGATGCGACCCTCACCCTTGGAACGGGGTTCTCAAGAATAACTTCTTTGAAGGCTCCCACGTACTGGAGCTGTTCGATACCACCAAGGAGTACGTGCGGCCGCTGCTTGATGACTCGCGCAGACTCACCAACCTTGCAAAGATTGTTGGAGGGTATCTACCGATAAAGATAGATGGAATGTCAGACCGCCTTGGCAACGTCATCATCCAACTGCCTGTGACGGTGATGTCCACCCAAGTACGCAGTTCCTCCGAAGGAGATCACTCCGTGGCCGTTACATGGCATCCTGACGTACCCCCTCGCAGCGTTCGGATTGCTGCTGAGATTTGGCAGGACTCCACGGTGACCAGCTTCGATTCGGCTGTAATTTCCACCGATGAGGCGAAACTTCAGCTCAACGCTCCGGGCGGCGGGGCGCGCACGCATATCTGGGATGAGGAAAAGCGCATCCTTCTCAGCGCCACGACTCCAGTGACCTTCATCACGAGCATGAACTTTTCGATGTCTGTCATCCATCCTGGAAACGAGCCGGTCAGCCGCGAGTTCCTCCTAACGGACGCTACAGGCAAGCAGGTTAAGCAGTCTCTGGCGCTCAAAAAGCCAGTCAAGCCAGGGCAACTCATCGGCAGCATCCCCGAGGCCCCCCGGGAGCCGTGGGTTTCAGAACGCGTCTTTAGCGAATCAGTGTCCAGCCTCAAAGAGCGGAAGGAATTTGTTCAGTACGGCCTCAACGAGAGCAAGCAGCAAGTCACGAAGGGAACCGACATAG
>CAIYKK010000353.1 GCA_903926695.1 uncultured Burkholderiales bacterium | reverse complement strand
CAGCGCGTCTTCCAGCCGGCGCAGAACGACGATGGCCGCGCCGCTGCCAAACACCGTTCCCTTGGCCCGGCTGTCAAAGACGCGGCAGTGGCCATCGGGCGAGAGGATGTCGCCGTCGGTGTGGCGGTAGCCGTGGCGGTGCGGCAGCTCGATGCTCACGCCGCCCGCCAGCGCCATATCGCACTCGCCCGAGAGCAGGCTCTGCGCGGCCACATGCACCGCCACCAGCGAGGTCGAGGAGGCTGTCTGAATCGTGATGCTCGGGCCTTTGAGGTCGAGCAGGTACGACAGGCGCGAGGTTAAAAAATCCTTGTCGTTGCCGGTATGGCGCAGCAGAAAGCGGCCAACGGACTGGGTCAGCTCCGGGTTGGTCAACAGGTTCAAGGGCAAATACGCCTGCATGCCGCAGCCCGCAAACACGCCAATGGCGCCGGAAAATTTGTCCGGCACATGGCCCGCGTCTTCCAGCGCTTCCCAGGCGCACTCCAGAAAATGGCGGTGCTGCGGGTCCAGAATCGCCGCGTCGCGCTTGCAAAAGCCAAAAAAACCGGCGTCGAACATTTCCATATCGGGCAGCACCAGGCTGGCGCGCACGTAATCGGGATCGCTCAGTTCGGACTGGGAAACGCCTGCGCTGCGCAACTCCTCCGGCGTCATCCACTGCGTCGCTTCGCGGCCACCCTGAAGCAGGCGCCAGAGTTCGGAGGCTGAACGCGCCGCCGGAAAACGTCCGGCCAAACCGACGATGGCAATGCTGCCGGGCTCAAAGTCAGGGCTGGATGCTTCCATGAGCGGCTCCTCTCAAGCTGCGGGCATTCAAGACAGGGGCGGTGCGCTCGCGCATGGCCCGGCGGGCGTTGGCGCGCTGCTGGCCCTCGCCCAGTGCGGCGCTGGCGCCCTGCCCGTTCAGGTGCGCCGCCAGTGCGCGCACCGTGAGCAGGCGAAACATGTCGGTGATCGAGACCTCGTGGCCGCACGTTTCGCGCAATCGGTGCTGCACCTGCACCACCAGCAGCGAGTGGCCACCGAGGTCAAAAAAGTTGTCCGTCACGCCCACGGTGTCTAAACCGAGCGCTTCCTGCCAAATGGCGGCGATGCGTTTTTCCAGCACGGTTTCCGGGGCCGCCGCCAAAGGCGCGGTGGCGGCGCGTGGCGGCGGCAGCGCGCGCCTGTCCACCTTGTTGTTGGGCGTGAGCGGCAAGGCTGGCAGCACCAGCAACACCGTGGGCACCATGATCTCGGGCAAATCGCACTTGAGCGCGGCACGTATGCGCTCGATATCGGGCGCGGCGCTGGTTGTCGGCGTGAGGTAGCCGACCAGTCGCTTCTCGCCCATCGTGTCTTCGTGGACGATCACCACGGCTTCTTTCACGCCCGGCTGGCGCAGCAGAGCGCCCTCGATCTCGCCCAATTCGATGCGGTGGCCGCGCAATTTGACCTGATGGTCGATGCGGCCCAGAAATTCAAGCTGGCCGTTCGGATGGCGGCGCACCAGATCGCCCGTGCGGTACAGCCGGGCGCCGGGCTGGGCCGGGTCGGCAATAAACCGCTCGGCGGTCAGCTCGGGCCGCTGCCAGTAGCCGGGCGTCACGCCCGCCCCGCCGATCAGCAGTTCGCCCGCCACCAGCGCCGGGCATTCGAGGCCGCCGGGCGTGCGGATATGCAGCCGGGTGTTGGCAATCGGCTGACCCAGCGCGATGAAGTCGCCGATCTGCGCCAAATCGCAGGTGGTGGACCAGACGGTGGTTTCCGTCGGCCCGTACATGTTTAAAAACTTGCCGGGCAGCAATGCGCGCAACTGCCGGGCCAGCGGCAAGGTCAAGGCTTCGCCGCCGACCATCAACACGTCCAGCCGCCCGAGCGCGGCGCGGCCTGCACTATCGGCGACCAGCATCGAGGCCATCGACGGCGTGCATTGCAGATGCGTGATGCGGTTTTGCGCAATTTCGTCGGCGATGGAGGCCAGCGGCACGTTGCTGCGGACCTTGGCCGTGGCGGAATACAGCACCACGCTCAAACCCCGCGTGAGCGTCCAGAGCAGCTCCAGCACCGAAATGTCAAACGACAGGCTGGTCACGGCCAGCCAGCGCCCCGCCGGATCAGCCGGAACGCGCTGCGTCATGCCGCTGAAAAAATTCAACACGTTGCGGTGAAGCACCACCACGCCTTTGGGCCGCCCGGTGGAACCCGATGTATAGATGACATAAGCGCCGCTGTCAGCGCTGGCTTGCGGCAAATCCACCGCTGCCGCTGACGGCGCTGGCGCGTCCAGCCAAAAGACTTTGTCGCCGGGAAGGTTCAGCGCGGCGGTAATGGCCGGTGTGGTGATGACGATGGCGGCGGCTGAATCCTCAATCATGTAAAGAATGCGGTCGTGCGGATAGGCCGGGTCCAGCGGCAGATACGCCGCGCCGGTTTTCAAAACGGCCAGCACGCTGACGACGAGTTCAACCTCGCGCTCCAGACAGATGCCGACGATGTCGCCGGGCCGCACACCGCGAGCCACCAGGCGGCGGGCCAGCGCCGTTGCCGCCGCGTCCAGCTCGCGGTAAGACAGGCTGCGGCCTTGGGCGCTGAGCGCGGTCTGGTCTGGCGTGCGGGCGGCTTGGGCTGACACGGCTTCATGCACGCACAGCGCCTCGTCATACGGCGCGGCGGTGGCGTTGAGCTGGGTCAGCAATTGCGTTTCGGCCTCGGGCATGAGCGCAATCGCCGCCACACAGCAAGAAGCGCTGCCAGCGCCGCCGCCAGACGCGTTGCCAAACGCCTGAAGGTAAGCGGCCAGATGCGCGGCCATTGCGTGCATGGTTTCGGGCGTGAACACGGCGCTATCGGCGATGAGTTCGAGCTTGTCGCCGGTGGCATCGACGGTCAGCAGCAGATCGGCCTTGTCCGGCTTGGCGCGGCGGCTCATCGACACGCCGATGTGCAGCGGCGGCACGCTGGCCGACTGCTTGGCACCGAGGCGCAGCGGCAAATCACACAGATAAGGCCCGGCTTGACGCATGGCGTGAATGTGCGCGCTGGCCAGCGCCTGCGCCTGACGCGCCGAGGCTTGGGCGTCGAGGGTCAGCGTCAACGGCACCCACGGGCACAGCCACGGCTCAATGCCATCGGCCTGCGCGGCCAGCGCGTCGTCGCAGTACAGCGCGGAAATCGTCTGCTGCCCCGTCAGCGCCGACAGCCAGCTGAAAAATCCGGCCACGCTCTGGCTGGCGCAGGCTGGCACATTGAGCGGCAGACACACCGGCTGAAATGCCGTCAGCCCCGGCTGGGCCACCTTGCGCGGATAAGGCAGCTCCAGCGCCGCGAGGCCGGAAAACGCCTTGCGCCAAAAGCTTTCACCCTGCGCAGCCCCAAGAATGGCGCTGGCGAGCCTGCCACGCAGCGCCTCGCTGAGCGCGGGAAGCGCCGGGCCTGGGGCCAGTTCATGCGCCACGACTGGCCCCGCCACGTCATGAATGGCCTCCAGAAAAATATCCCCCTCGCCGGTGGCAATGCGCAGCGCATCGCCCTGCACGCCCAGCACCGTGCCGGGCAGCGCCTGCGACAAAGCGGGAATGGCGTGCGCCGCACGGACGTACAGCACCTTGCCGCCCAGATAAATCTTGGGGCAGACCAGCCCGTTCGGATACGGCCCAAAGTCGAGCGCACGCACCAGCGCTTCAAGCTCCTGCGCCGGGCGGGAAAAGTCCAGCGTGGCGAGCCAATCCGGGCGTTTGCGCGCCCCGAAATAACTGCGGGTGCCGCTCTGCTCGGTGAGTGGCAAATCGCCGTGCTCCAGGTCTTGGACGATGGCGACAAAGCTGCTCAAGCCCGCGTCATAACACTTGGTGTTCAGGCTCACGGCGGTTTCGTCGGGCGCGATGTCGAAGCGCACTTGCCGCACGATGCGGCCCGCGTCCACGGCGGGCGTCATTTCGTGCCAGGTGACGCCGTGCGCCACTTCCTGCGCCATCAAGGCCCAGCTGGACGCGTGCAAACCGGCATAGCGCGGCAGCAGCGAATCGTGAAAATTGAGGGCCAGTTTGCGCGCACGGGCCATCACGCTGGCGGGCAAAATCTGCAGGCTGGCGATGTTGAACAGGTAATCGAACTCCAGCCCGGACAGATCCGCCAGGGCCAGGGGCGCGCTGGCCTGGAGCCGAATCGCCGGGATATTTTTTTGGGCCGCCCAGGCCAGAACGGCATCGGCGTGGCTGGCCACCGCCTGCAGCCTGTGCCCGGCGCTCGCATAGGCCTCGGCGCATTGAATCAATAAACTGCCATCCCCCACAAACACAGCACACGTACCGCTCATGGCCAACCTTAAAAGGAGTTGAATTCCTTTCATGCTAGCCATGCTGTCGCGCTGTATGGCAGAGATTGCGCCCTTGTTGCACGTCGCAAAAGATGTTGCGATTGCGGGCTACATCGGCATCACCTGTATGGACTATTGGGGGTGTTTTGCGTAGCTGCAGTTAACAACGATGCGGATAGCAGCGGAGGCGGTTTTGGCCGCTTGAGTTTTGGTTCTATGTTCAGCATAAAAACCCGAGATTGCAGATTGTCAAAGAATTTTTCGTTTCTGACACACCCGGCAATGCCTGACGGATGGACAAGCTCACTTCCTACCTGACTCAGGCGCTTGCCGCGCAAGGATTGGGCAGGAGTTTTCCCACAATGTCCATCTCACTCATCCTGCTGATTGTGCTGATCCTGATTCTGGTCGGTGCCCTGCCAACCTGGGGTCATAGTCAGGGTTGGGGTTACGGCCCCAGCGGCGGCATCGGGCTGATCGTCATCATCCTGATCATTCTGCTGCTGACGGGCCGGATTTAGCCCTGTCTCCGCTCAGCTGTTGATCTGCGCCCAAGCCTTGTCCAGCCGCTTGACGCTCACGGGCTGGGGCGTGCGCAATTCCTGCGCAAAAAAGCTCACGCGCAGCTCTTCAAGCAGCCAGCGGAATTCCTGCATGCGCGCATCGACCGCGCCCTTGCGCTCGGCCACCAGACGCCAGTAACGCTGCTCCTGCGGCTTGAGTTCAGCCATGCGGGTGGCGTCTCTGGCCGGATCGGCGCGCCATTTTTCCAGCCGCAGCGTGATGGCTTTTAAATAGCGGCTGAAATGCTGCAGCTGGCCGTAAGGCGTGGCGGTCAAAAACTTTTTCGGCACGAGGCGCTGCAGTTGCTGGGCCGCGTCGGTGTTGGCTTCGAGGGCATTTTTCGTGTCCTTGATCTTGCGCTGGGCCACGGCAAACTCGGTCAGGATGACAGCCGCCAGCCGCGCCACTTCGCTGGCAATCAGCGTCAGGCGGCCGCGCCCGTCGTCCACGCGCTTTTTAAAGTCAGCTTCGCAGGTCGGCAGCGGCTCGACCAGAAAGGCCCGGTCCAGCGCCACTTCAATGATTTGCTGGCGCAATTCTTCGAGCGTGCCGCCGCCCGAATTGTCCGCAGCGCGCCCGACCAGCATGTAAGCCGTGGCGGTTTTTTGCAAATCCGGCAGGTTTTTTTCCAGATATTTCAGCGCGTCGCGGATTTGCAGCGAGAACAAACGCCGCAGCCCGGCACGGTGTTTGACGGCGGCGGCATCGGGCTCGTCGAACACTTCAATCGTCACCGCGTCGCCCAGGTCGATCAGCGCCGGAAAACCGATCAGCGTTTGCTTGCCTTTGCCGATTTCCATCAGCTCGGGCAGTTCGCCGAAGGTCCAGTTCGTGTAGCGCTCGGGCGTTTTGACGGCGGACGCGGCGGCTCCGGCGCTTGCAGCCGCTCCGGCATTTGCGCCAGACCGGGCCGATGCAGACCCGCTGGCCGAAGCTGGCCCCGCGCCCGCCACGCCCGCGCCCTGCCCGCGCCACGCTCCCGACGATGCCGGTACCGACGAAGCCCCCGCAGCTGAACCCGGCCCCGACAGCGCCACGCCCGGCCCGCCAGTGGCGCTGTCAGCGCCCGCAGCGCCAAGCAGGCTGCGCGTTTTCAGCCCCGCCAGCGCCTGAAATGCGCCCCGCGCCTGCGCGCCCAGCTCGCCCTTGAGCGCGCCCAGATTGCGCCCGCTGCCCAACTGGCGGCCATGCTCGTCCGTTACGCGGAAATTCATGAACAGGTGCGGCGCCAGCATGTCGAGCTTCATGTCGCCGCGCTTGATGTCCAGCGAAGTCGCGTCGCGCACCCATTTGAGCACCGCATCCGTTAGCGAGCCGTGGCCGAATTTCTCCGGCACCAGCAGTTCAGCGGCCATGCGGGCGGCGGTGTCCGGCAGCGGCACCAAGCGCGAGCGCGGGCGCTGGTGCAGGGTTTTGATGAGCGCCTGAATTTTGTCCTTCAGCATGCCGGGCACCAGCCACTCGCAGCGTTCCTCGTTGACCTGATTGAGCGCAAAAATCGGCACTTCCACCGTCACGCCGTCGCGTGCGTCGCCCGGCTCGTGCAGATACGTGGCCCGGCAATCGACGCCGCCCAGCCGCAGCGTTTTCGGGAACGCCTGGCTGGTGATGCCCGCCGCCTCGTGGCGCATCAGCTCGTCTTGCGTCAACAGCAGCAGCTTGGGCTGCTTTTTGGCCTCATTTTTAAACCAGCTTTCAAAGCCCGCGCCGGTGCAAATGTCGGCGGGCAACTGCTGGTCGTAAAAGGCGTAAATCAGCTCTTCATCGACCAAAACGTCTTGGCGACGCGCTTTGTGCTCCAGGTCTTCGACGTGGGCGATCATCTTTTCGTTGGCGGTCAGAAACGGCAGTTTGGTTTCCCAGTTGCCCGCCACCAGCGCTTCGCGGATGAAAATTTCCCGCGCCGTGACCGGATCGACGCGGCCAAAGTTCACCCGCCGCCCGTTATAGACCACCAGGCCGTACAGCGTGGCGCGCTCCAGCGCCGTGACCTGCGCAGCTTTTTTCTCCCAGTGCGGGTCAAGCAATTGTTTGTGCAGCAGGTGACCCGCCACCTGTTCAATCCATTGCGGGTCAATGTTGGCAATGCCCCGGCCAAACAGCCGCGTGGTTTCCACCAGCTCGGCGGCGACGATCCAGCGGCCCGGCTTTTTGCTGAGCTTGGCGCCCGGATGGCGGTAAAACTTGATGCCGCGCGCGCCGAGATACCAGTCGTCGGTCTCGTTTTTCCAGCCGATGTTGCCCAGCAGGCCGCACAGCATGGACAAATGCAGCTGCTCGTAGCTGGCGGGCTGCTCGTTCAAATGCCAGCCCTGCTCGCCGACGACGCTGTGCAGTTGCGAATGAATGTCGCGCCACTCGCGCACCCGGCGAATGTTGACGAAGTTCTCGCGCAGCAGGGTTTCGTACTGGCGGTTCGTCAGCTTATGCACCGCGTCATGGCCGCCGCGTGCATCGCCCAGCCATTTCCACAGTTTTAAATAGCCGACAAATTCGCTTTTCTCGTCGTCGAACTTGGCGTGGGCCTGATCGGCCTGCGCCTGCTTGTCCATAGGCCGGTCGCGCACGTCCTGCACGCTCAGGGCGCTGGCAAGCACCAGCACTTCATCGAGCGCCTGCCGGTCTTTGGCTTCCAGAATCATGCGCCCGACACGCGGGTCCAGCGGCAGCTTGGCCAGCGTCCAGCCGACGGGCGTGAGTTCGTTGTCGTCGTTCACCGCGCCGAGTT
>CAIYKK010000352.1 GCA_903926695.1 uncultured Burkholderiales bacterium | reverse complement strand
TGTTGGTGTTGGCGGTGGGGCTGGTGTTGTTGGCCGGGGCCGGGGCAGATGCGGGTGCGGGGCTGGTGCTGGTGCTGTTGGTGCTGGTGCTGGTGCTGGTGCCGGTGCTGGTGTTGCCAGTTCCAGTTCCAGTTCCGCTGCCTGCGGCTTGCAGGCTGGCGTCAAACTGCACCGTGCCGTGCTGGCTGCTCACTTCTGCGCGGCCATCGAGCAGCAGCGGCCCGAGTTTGGTGTGCAACTGATCCGGGTTGATTTGTGTGAGCGTCGCCTTGAGCGCCCAGGCAGGCGCAGGCTGCGCCGGAGCAGAGTCCTTGCGCGAACCCGACCTTGAACTTGAACTTGAACTTGAATTTGGGCTTGAACTTGAACTTGAACTTGGGCTTGGGCTTGGGCTTGGGCTTGGGCTTGAACTTGGGCTTGAAGCTGGAGCTTTGGTTGATGCTGGCGCGCCCCAGTCGCCGCTGGCGATCAGTTCGCCGCCACCTATGCGGGCTTTGAGGCTGCGGATCAAAGCCGTGCCGTTGCGCCATTCGCCTTGCGTATCGAGGCGCTCCAGCGGCAGGCGCTGCTGATCCCACGGGCCGGGCAGTGCGTTGGCCAGTTGCAAATCAAGCAGCCACGCCGGTTCGGCTTTGGTTTTGGATTGGGCCTTGGATTTGGCTGTTGCTCTCGATCCCGTTTCCGTTTCCACGCTGTGGGCGGCGGGGCGCACTTTGGCGCTGCCCGTGAGCAGCGTTTTCGGCGCTTGCGGCCACAGGGCGGCGGCATCGAGGTTGTGAAAGTCCGCATCGGCCTGTGGCAGTGGCTGCTCGGCCCAGGCCATGACCCGTGCGCTGACGCTGGCGTGCGGCACCTGCGCAGTTTTTTCGGTGGCCGTGGCGCTGGCTGCTTTTGAACCTGACGCTGAACCCGAACCCGAACCCGAACTTGAACTTGAACTTGAACCTGAACCCGAAGCCGCACCAGCGGCAGGCGTGGCCGTCATCTGCATATTGGCTTTGACGGCCAGATCGGTCAGCGGGCCACTGGCCGAGGCTTCAAAATTCAGCGGCACGGGGGCGGCGCGGTTGGGCAAATTCACGTCCAGCGCGCCCGACACCGTGGCCTCTAACTTGAGCGGCGCGCTGGACGCCAGCGTGGCGTGGGCGCGGTAGGTGCCGCTGGCGACGTGGGCGCTTTTCAGATCAAACTGGTGCTGCGTCCCGTTGAAGGCGTAGCGCCCCGCAATGCCGGATGCGGAAAACTGGCTATTGCCTTCGAGGGCAACTTCGCCCAGGGAAAAATCCTCCAGCGTCACCCACACCGGCAGGCTGATCGCCGTGGGCGCGGCGCTGGGTTTGGATTTAGGCTCCGGCGGGCGCGTGTCGTGGACTGTGACGCTGGCGGCGCTGAGCCGGTCGATCTGGAGCACGCTGTGCAGCAACTGGCGTGGCTGCCAGGCCAGCGTGGCATCGCGCACCAGCACTTTGAGGCCGGGTTGCTGCCATTGCAACTGGCCGATATGGCCGCCTGCGAGCAGCGAGCCGGTGACGTTTTGCGCACTCAGGGGCTGGGTTTTTGCCGCCCAGCCCAGCGCGGTGGCGAGCGAGCCTTCAGTGCCCGCCCACCACAGCAGCCCGCCCGTTGCGCCGACGGTCAGCGCAATCAGGCCGCCACCCGTCCAGGCCGCAGCCTTGAGCCAGCGGCGCGGCGCTGGGGCAGCGGAGTCGGCGGCGGCTGGCGTAGGGGCGGGCGCGTCTGGCGCTGCAGCGGATGTGGCTGGCGTTGCAGCCGAGGCAACTGGCGCGGCAGAAACGGCGGGTGTTTCTGGCGCGTCCGGTGCTGCAGATCCAGCCGGTGCTGCGGGCGCAGGCGTTGCAGGCCCAGCAGGCAAGTTGTCAGGAGTATTCGGTTCAGTCATCAAAAAACAAAGCCTACGCTGATATGCAGCCGCACCTGCTGAACTTTAAAACCATAAGCCAGATCGATTTGCAGCGGGCCAATCGGGCTTCTGATGCGCAGGCCCGTGCCCACGCCCACGGACGGGCGCAAATCCTGCGGCTTGTCGGCCACCGCGCCCGCGTCGATAAAAAACGTGTTTTCAAAATCGCTGGGCTTGCCTTTGATCAGTATGGGACGCTGCCACTCCATGCTGCCCACGGCCTGATAGCGGCCAGGGCCGGTTACGCCGTTGGCCAGCGCGATACCGATGGTGCGGTAGCCGTAGCCGCGCACCGTCGTGTCGCCGCCGGTGCGAAACAGCTGCGTGCTGGGAATGGCCGCCGAGTTTCGCGCCAGCACCGCACCGCCTTCGGCGCGCATCGCAATGCGCCCACGCGCCACCGGATAAATGCCCAGCCAGCGCCCGACGGTGCGGCCAAAAGGCTGGCGGTCTGGGCCCAGCGTTGTGCCGACGCCCAGCTCAAAACCCAGCCCGTAGCCTTTGCTCGGAAACGGCAGGCCGTCGAAATAACGTCCCGTCCAGGCGTAGTTGGCCGTCAGCGCCGAGCCGTCGCCGGTGTTGGCGGCTGAATTGCCCGGCACGCCGTTGCCCCAGACGCTGGCGCGGTCGTACTGCAGATAAAGATTGCGGTCGATTTGCTCCGTGGTCTGGCTGCGGCCAAAGCGCAAGCGCTCGGCCTGCGTGATCAGCTCGCCATCGTTGACCCGCTCGATCCGCCCCAACACACCCCAGCGCCAGCCCGACTCGTCCGGGATGTCGGTCCATTCGGTTTGGGCCGAGGGCGCGGTTTTTTCCAGCTGCAGCTTGGTCACGGCGCGCCAGCCGACGCCGGGGACGCGGTGGTGCGTGTGTTCAATCGACATGCGCGGGCCGCTGTCGGTGGTGATGCCCACGCCGAGAATCAGTTTTTGCAGCTTGGCCTCGCGCACCTGAACCTGCACCGGCACGGCCTGCGGGTCGTCCTGCGGGTCGATAAACACATAGGCCGAATTGAAATAACCGCTGGCCGCCAGCCGCTGCTGGGCCTGCATGAGTTCGTTCTGGTCATAGACGGCGCCCGCCTTGAGGCGCGTCAGCCGAGGGACCAGCACCGGGTCGTAGCGCTCGATGCCGCTGATTTTGAACCCCCCGAGCCGGTAGAGCGGGCCGGAGTCGTAATGCAGATGCAGGCTGGCGCTGCGGCTAGGCTCGTCAATATCGGCCAGACTGCCCGCGAGTTTGCCCGCCGGGTAGCGGCGCGCCACCAATTGGCGCAGGGCTTGGGTTTTGGCGCTGTCCCACGCGTCCTGCGTAAAAAATTCGCCACTGGACAGCCGCCAGTCGCGCTGAATGCTGCTGCGCTGGGCCACGGCGTCGGCGTCCGTTGAGTCGGAAATCTCGCCGGAAAAATTCACGTCCACTGTGCCGATACGCGTCTGCTCGCCCGGCTCCACGGCCACGACGATAACGGGCCGTGCGTGTACGCCCTCGCGGGTGATGCTGATTTTGGGGCTGAAATAACCCAGCGTGCCCACCAGATTGCGCACATTGCGCTCGGCCAGCGCGGTCAGGCGGCCCAGTTCAATCGCGTCGAGATCGCTCACGGCGCGGTAGCGCTGCAGCTCCATGTGCTTTTCGAGCAGCTCGCGCACGTCATCGGGCGCACGCACGGTGATGTCGAAAGCTGTGGTTTCAGGCGCGGCGCTGGCTGGACTGGCGGCGGCAGCGCCTTCGGGCGGCGGGGCTGATTTGTCGGCTGCGGAGGCGGGTTTAACGGGCGCGGCGGCGCTGGCAGGTGCGGCAGTCGCGGACTCCTGCGCCTTGGCGGCAGGCGTCAGGGCCGCAGCGGCGAGGGCAGCGAGGGCCAATAAGTGGGTGCGGGAATGTTTCACGGCGCTGAGTTTACTGGCCGCCTTATTTCGACAGCAGCCGCATGGCCTCTTCCAGCCCGGCGATGGTCAACGGGTACATGCGCTGGCCCATGAGTTGCTGCACGATGGCGATGCTCTGGCGGTATTGCCAAATGCCCTGCGGCTCCGGGTTGATCCACGCGAACTTCGGGAACGCATTCGTCAGCCGCCCCAGCCACTCGGCGCCCGCTTCTTCGTTGCTGTATTCGACGCTGCCGCCGGGCTGCAGGATTTCATACGGGCTCATCGTCGCGTCGCCGACAAAGATCAATTTGTAATCCTTGTTGTACTTGCGGATGATGTCCCAGGTCGGGAATTTTTCGGCGTAGCGGCGCTGGTTGTTTTTCCACATGAAGTCATAAACGCAGTTGTGGAAGTAATAAAACTCCAGATGTTTAAATTCGGCCTTGACGGCGGAGAACATTTCTTCCACGCGGTGAATGTGGTCGTCCATCGTGCCGCCCACGTCCATCAGCAACAACACTTGGACGTTGTTATGGCGCTCGGGCACCATTTTGATGTCCAGCCAGCCCGCGTTGGCGGCGGTGGCGCGTATCGTGTCGGGCAGGTCCAGCTCTTCGGCGTTGCCCAGCCGGGCGAACTTGCGCAGGCGGCGCAGCGCCACCTTGATGTTGCGCGTGCCCAGTTCCTGCGTGTCGTCGTAATCTTTATAAGCGCGCTGATCCCAGACTTTCACCGCGC
>CAIYKK010000351.1 GCA_903926695.1 uncultured Burkholderiales bacterium | reverse complement strand
TAGCGCGTGACCATGTCGTTGATGGAGTAGATGCGCACGTGGCCCATGTGCAGCATGCCGCTGCGATAGGGCAGCATGGAGCAGGCGTAGTATTTTTTGCGGCTGGCGTCTTCGGTGACGCGGTAGGCATCGGCGGCGTTCCAGTGTGTTTGCGCGCTGCGCTCAACGTCGAGGTGGCTGTATTTGTCTTGCATGAAAAACTTCTCAAAACCGGAAAAAGAACCCGGCGGCGCGGGTCAGGGCAGCGTATCGCTGCGAATGCCTGATTTTAGGCGCTGGCCGCGCCGTGCCGTTTAGCGGTCTGCAGGCGTTCCCGCTGCGGCGCCCGGCACCGCCTCGGCGACAAAGCCGATGCGGCTGAGTCCGGCTTTTTGCGCCAGACCCATCACCTCGACCACCTTGCCGTAAGGTACGCTCTGGTCGGCGCGCAGCTGTACTTCGGTGTCGGGGTGCTCGCTGGCGGTTCGGGCCAGCTGGCGGGCCAACTCGTCGGGCGGCAGGGATTTGTCATTTAAAAAAGCCTGGCCGGATTTGTCCACCACCAGCGTGACAAACCGGGGCGTCTGGGCCGACTTGGCCGCGTCGGTTTTGGGCAGATCGAGCTTGATGGTGCTGGCCAGCAGCGGCGCGGTAATGATAAAAATCACCACCAGCACCAGCATCACATCGACCAGCGGCGTGACGTTGATCTCACTCATGGGCTGCGAGCCGCCCGAGCGCTCCAGTCGTCCGAAGCTCAAGCGGCCTCCGTGCCGTCAGCAGTCAACAATTCGCGCAAATCGCGCGCAAAACCTTCGAGATCAGCCTCGATGCGGCCAATCCGGCGGCCAAACACGTTGTAGGCCAGCACGGCGGGAATCGCCACCACCAGACCGGCAGCGGTCATGATGAGCGCCTCGCCGACCGGGCCGGAGACCTTGTCAATCGTCACCTGACCGGCAGCGGCCATGCCGGTGAGCGCGTGGTAAATGCCCCAGACAGTGCCCAGCAGGCCGACAAAAGGCGCGGTGGAACCAACGGTAGCCAGCAGCACTTGTCCAAATTGCAATTTATGCAGCGCCGCGTGGAGCGCGTCGCGCAGCACGCGGGTCAGTTGCGCGCCTTTGTCGCCCGCCGTCGCCAGCGTCCCTTGGGCCGGGAGCCGGGTCGCGCTGATCAGCGGCAGCACCAAAGCTTCGCGGTCAAACGCGGCGACTTTTTCGCAAGCTTTTTCCAGCGTGGCCGATTGCCAGAAAGCCGCCGTGCAACGCGCCACATCGCCCCCGGCGCGGTGCAGCAGCCAGGCTTTCCACAAAATCACCACCCAGCTAGCCACTGACATGCCCAGCAGCAGCGCTGCAGCGAACTGGCTGATAAAACCGCCTTGCGTGACCAGCGTCAGCAGATTCATGCTTTTATTTCAGATCCAGCACGTCAAACATGTCGAACAGGCCGGACGTTTTGCCTGCAAGGAAACGGGCCGCCCGCAGGCTGCCCTGCGCATAGGTCGCCCGGCTGGACGACTTGTGGCTGATTTCGATGCGCTCGCCGGTTCCGGCAAACAGCACCGTGTGGTCGCCCACAATGTCGCCGCCGCGAATCGTGGCAAAGCCGATGCTGGACGGGTCGCGCTCGCCGGTCACGCCTTCGCGGGCATAGACGGCGCAGTCTTTCAGATCGCGGCCCAGCGCGTCAGCAATCACTTCGCCCATTTTCAGCGCGGTACCCGAAGGCGCATCGACCTTGTGGCGATGGTGCGCTTCGATGATTTCGATGTCGTAGCCGGTGGCCAGCGCCTTGGCCGCCATTTCCAGCAGCTTGAGCGTGACGTTGACGCCCACGCTCATGTTGGGCGCCATGACGATGGCGATGTCTTTGGCGGCAGCGGCGATTTCAGCCTTTTGCGCGTCGGTGAAACCGGTCGTGCCAATCACCAGATTCAC
>CAIYKK010000350.1 GCA_903926695.1 uncultured Burkholderiales bacterium | reverse complement strand
CGGGCGCGAGCTGCGATTAAAACAGGAATATTTTTTCGTCGCCGCGTCGATTCAGGATCTGGTCAAACGCCACCTCGACGAAAACCCGACGCTGGACAATCTGGCGGACAAAGTAGCCATTCACCTGAACGACACGCACCCGGCCATCGCCGTCGCCGAGCTGATGCGCCTGCTGTGCGACGAGTACCAAATGCTTTGGGCGCAAGCCTGGGCGCTGTGCGAAAAAACCTTTTCGTACACCAACCACACCCTGATGCCCGAGGCGCTGGAAACCTGGCCGGTCAGCCTGATCCAGCATGTGCTGCCGCGCCATCTGGAAATCATTTTCCGCATCAACAAGGAGTTTCTCGAAGCCGCCGCCCGGCATCGGCCCGGCGACAACGGCTTTCTGGCGCGCCTGTCGCTGATCGACGAGAACGGCGAGCGCCGCGTGCGCATGGCGCATTTGTCGGTGGTGGGCAGCCACAAAATCAACGGCGTGTCGGCGCTGCATTCGGATTTGCTGGTCAAAACCATTTTTGCCGACTTTGCCGACCTGTGGCCCGAGCGCTTTACCAACATGACCAACGGCGTGACGCCACGGCGCTGGCTGGCGCAGGCCAATCCCGGCCTGTCGCGGCTGCTTGACAACACGCTGGGCAGCCGCTGGCGGCTCGATTTAGACCAGCTCCAGCGCTTGAACATGCACCGCAGCGACCCGGTGTTTCAAGAAAAATTCAGCACCATCAAGCGCGCCAACAAAGCCCGGCTCGCCGCGTACATCGAAAAAACCACCGGCACCATCGTCAGCCCCGACAGTTTGTTTGACGTGCATGTCAAGCGCATTCACGAGTACAAGCGCCAGTTGCTCAACGTGCTGCACGTCGTCACGCGCTACCAGGCGATTTTGGCCAACCCCGAGGCCGACTGGGTGCCGCGCACGGTGATTTTTTCGGGCAAGGCCGCGTCGAGCTACCACACGGCCAAATCCATCATCCGGCTGATTCACGACGTGGGCAGCGTGATCAACAACGATGCGCGCGTGGGCGACAAGCTCAAGCTGGTGTTCGTGCCCAACTACGGCGTCTCGGTGGCCGAAATCATCATGCCCGGCGCGGACCTGTCCGAGCAGATTTCCACGGCGGGCACCGAAGCCTCGGGCACCGGCAACATGAAACTCGCCCTGAACGGCGCGCTGACCATCGGCACAGACGACGGCGCAAACATCGAAATCCGCCAGAACGTCGGCGACGAAAACATTTTCATCTTCGGCCTGAAAACGCCCGAAGTCCTCGCGCTGCGCCAAAGCGGCTACCAGCCCCTGCGCTATTACGAGCGCGTGCCGGCGCTGAAAAACGTGCTCGACGCGATGGCCTGCGGCCAGTTCTCGCCGGGCGAGCCGGGGCGCTACCGGGCGCTGGTCGATTCGCTGCTCTGGGGCGGCGACCATTATTTGCTGCTGGCCGATTACGAAGCCTACGTGGCGGCCCAGCATCAGGTCGATGCGCTGTACCGCCAGAGCGCCCAGTGGTGCGAGCGCGCCATTGCCAACGTGGCCGGGATGGGCGCGTTTTCGTCCGACCGCACGATTGGCGAGTACGCCCGCCAGATCTGGCATATCGAGCCTGCCGAGTTCTGATCCTGACGAGAAACACCATGCTGAACCCGCACGATATTGAACTGATCTGCAGCGCCTGCCACGGCGACCCGTTTTCGGTGCTCGGGCCGCACGCACAGGAAGGTGGCGGCGTGTCGGTGCGCGCCTTTTTGCCCGGCGCGCAGCGGGTGCTGGCGGTGGACGCGGCCAGTGGCGAACCGCTGGCCGCGCTGGCACTGCGCGACGAAGACGGCTTTTTTGAAGGCCTGCTGGCGCTGGACGGCCCGGCGCCCTACCGGCTGCAAGTGCAATGGCGCAGCGGCGGACAAACGCTGCTCGAAGACCCCTACCGCTTCGGCCCCGTGCTGGGCGAAACCGATGTCTGGCTGCTCGCCGAAGGGACGCACCGGCGGCCCTACGAAATTCTGGGCGCTAATCAGCGGGTGATGGACGGCGTGAGCGGCACCAGCTTTGCCGTGTGGGCGCCGAGCGCGTCCAGCGTGAGCGTGCTGGGCAATTTCAACTTCTGGGATGGACGCTGCCACCCGATGCGGTTCCGGCGCGAGTGCGGCGTGTGGGAAATTTTCCTGCCCGGCGTGCAACTTGGCGCGAAATACAAGTTTGAAATCCGCGCCGCCGATGGCCGGGTGCTGCCGGTGCGCGCCGACCCGTATGCGCGCCAGGCCGAACTGCGCCCGGCCACGGCCAGCGTCGTGGCCGCCATGCCCGGACTCGCGCCCATGTCGCAGGCGCGCCAGTGGGCCAACGCGCTGGACGCGCCCATGAGCATTTACGAAGTGCATCCCGGCTCGTGGCGGCGTCCTGAAAATTCGACCAGCACCGCGCCGCGCTGGCTCACCTGGGACGAACTGGCCGCGCAGCTCATTCCCTACGCGCAGGACATGGGCTTCACCCATCTGGAGCTGATGCCAGTGAGCGAACACCCGTTCGACGGCTCTTGGGGTTATCAGCCCATCGGCCTCTATGCGCCGACGGCGCGTTTTGGCGAGCCTGAAGGTTTTGCGCGTTTTGTGGCGCGCTGCCACGAGGCCGGGATTGGCGTGCTGCTCGACTGGGTGCCCGCGCACTTCCCGACCGACGCGCACGGGCTGGGCAACTTTGACGGCACGCACCTGTACGAATACGCCGACCCCCGCGAAGGTTTTCATAACGACTGGAACACGCTGATTTACAACCTCGGGCGCACCGAGGTGAGCAACTTTTTGATCGGCAACGCGCTGTACTGGCTGGAGCGTTTTGGCGTCGATGGCCTGCGGGTGGACGCGGTGGCTTCGATGCTTTACCGCGACTACAGCCGCGCCGAGGGCCAGTGGATTCCCAACTGCCACGGCGGGCGCGAAAACCTCGAAACCATCGCGTTTTTAAAGCGCATGAACGACATCATCGGCCAGGAGCGCCCGCAGGCGATCACGCTGGCCGAGGAATCGACCGCCTTTCCCCTTGTCTCGCACCCGACGGCGGCGGGCGGGCTGGGTTTTGATTACAAATGGAACATGGGCTGGATGCACGACACGCTGCAGTTCATGGCCCGCGACCCGGCGCACCGCCAGCACCACCAAAGCGAGCTGACCTTCGGCCTGAGCTACGCCTTCAGCGAAAATTTTGTGCTGCCGATTTCGCACGACGAGGTGGTTCACGGCAAAGGCTCGCTGCTGGCCAAAATGCCCGGCGACGTGTGGCAGCAGTTTGCCAACCTGCGCGCTTACCTCGGTTTTATGTGGGGCCATCCGGGCAAAAAGCTGCTCTTCATGGGCTGCGAGTTTGCGCAGGCGCGTGAATGGAACCACGACCAGGGTCTGGACTGGCATTTGCTGGACGATCCGCGCCACGCGGGCATGCAGCGGCTGGTGCGCGATTTGAATCATTTGTACCAAGCCACCCCGGCGCTCTACCAGCGCGACTTTGACCCCGCCGGGTTTGAGTGGATGGACCACCAGGACACGGCGAACTCGGTGCTGAGTTTTGTGCGGCGCGGCCACGACGCGGGCAGCCTGATGCTGGTTGTGTGCAACTTCAGGCCCACGGTGCATAACGCCTACCGCATCGGCGTGCCCCAGCCCGGCGCGTACCGCGAGCGATTAAATACCGACTCGGCCTATTACGGCGGCAGCAACACCGGGACGCCGCTGGGCGTGGCCATCGCAGAGCCGATCAATTGGCACGGCCAGCCGCACTCCGTCGTGCTGACCCTGCCGCCGCTGGCCACGGTGCTGCTCGAATGGACGGCGTGAACCCAGCCGCCCTGCAACCGGGCCGCCCGTGGCCGCTGGGCGCGCACTGGGACGGCCAGGGCGTGAACTTCGCCGTGTTTTCCGCCCATGCG
>CAIYKK010000349.1 GCA_903926695.1 uncultured Burkholderiales bacterium | reverse complement strand
CAGCAGCTGCACAGTGGCGGGTGACATCAGCAGTTCGGCGGGGTTGGGCGGCATCAGGCCGGTCGTGATCAGGTCCAGATTCGGGGCAATGGCGCGGTGCAGCACCTCGCCCAGCGTGCGGGTGCCGGTGATCAATTCGCTCAAGCCGTGGCCGCGCTGCAAGCCGAAATACTGGTGGAGGTGGCCCTTGCGCATATCGCCGTCAATCAGCAGGATGCGCTTGCCGCCAGTCCCGAGCACGGCCGCAAAGTTGGCGCTGGTAAAAGATTTGCCAATCCCTGGGGTAGGACCGGTAAAAAGCACCACATTGTTGCGGGCGTCAATCATGGCAAATTGCAGTGCCGTGCGCAGGCTGCGCAGGCTTTCCACGCACGGGTCGTCAGGCAAAAGCGTGGCCAGCAGATGATTGCCGGACGTATGAGTCTTGATCAGACTGGAGAGCTTTTCTTGTGGCTTTGAATGCGGGACGGTGGCAAACACATGCAGACCCGTGCCAGCCTCAATGTCGGTGGCATGTTTGATGCCAGGGCGCAGGCTATTGCGCAAAAACGCCAGCGCAATGCCAAGCAGCAGGCCGAGGATGCCGCTGATCGACAGTATCTGGGAGCGCTGAGGCTTGATGGGTTCTTCAGGCACAACCGGCGCATCGACCACCCGCACATTGCCAACCTTGCCCTCTTTGACCAGGCGCAGTTGCTGGGAACTGGTCAGCAGGTTGAGGTACAGCTCGCTGTTGACCTTCACGTCGCGCGTCAGGCGCAGCAGATCCTGCTCGGTATTGGGCAGGGTTTTGACCTTCGAGGTCAGCTCTGCGATTTTCTGGGTGACGGCGGCAATCTGCGTGTCCAGCGTCTGTATGACGGGGTGCGCAGCCGTGAACTGTGCGCTTTGCTCACGGCGCTTTTGCTCCAGCTCCAGCAGGCTGCCCTGCAGCTTGACGGCCGTATCCAGGTAGTTTTTACCTTCGGTTCCCAGGTCAAAAGTGCCCTTCTGGTTGCGGAACTGGTTGAAGTGGACTTCGGAATCTTCAAGCTGGCGTTTGAGCTGGGGCAGGAAGCCGCCCAGAAAGTCGAGGGATTTTTCAGCCTCGGCAGATTTTCGTTCGGTGTTTTGACGCACATAGTGGGCGCCCACTGCATTGAGGGTGCGGGCAATTTTTTGCGGATCAGTTCCCTGCAGCCGCACTGAGATCACACCGGACTGGCGGCCTTGCTCCGAGATAGCCAGTTGCTGCTGCAGCTCTTTAATCACACCCAGGCGCGAGTAGTGCATCACCATGAAGTGGGCGCCCGGCTTGGCATTGAGCTCGGCGACCAATATCCGTCCTTTATCCGGGCCGGTGCCAAATTCGGTCAGGGTGTCGGTTTTGCCTTGAATGAGCAGCTGGCCGTCGGCACTGCGCAATTCAAAACCGCCTTCAGTGGCTATCAGCAGCAGCGGCTCGCCTTCCAGCGCAGCGGGCACCTCAAGCTGGGCGAGGCGGATGGATTCGTTGCCTGAAACGTAGCCTCCCATCCCCAGAAAACCCGGCGACGACAAGCCGGTTGCGCGGCGCGCCAGCCAACTGCCCACCAGCGGAAGGTATTTTGGCGTGGCGCTCACATGCAGCTGCTGCTCGTCAACGGCCTTGCCGATGACTAGACGCGAGCGCAGGATTTCCATCTCGGCCGTGGCTGGCGATTGAATATCGAACAGGCTGGCAGCTTCTCCCAGGGCGCCTGCCGCACCAGGCTTGGTGTTTTCCACCTGGATCAGGGAATTGGCTTCATAGACGGGGCGGCTGAGGAAGGCATAGGCGCCGCCCAGCACAAGCACCAGCACTGTCACGCTGGCAATTAGCCAGCGCGCATCGAGCAGGACATCAAGCAGACTGAGCAGATCAATTTCGTCGTCTTGGGTGTCATCAATGTGAGGGGCGGAGTTGGGGGGTTGGAGAGCATTCATTGAATCAAGCAATCAAGAAACAAGTTTGATGCGGCGCACCCACTCGTCCACGCCCAGGGCGATGGCGGTGTGAGCGGCCTCGAAAGCGGCGCGGGGCTGCTGGTAAGGGTCGGCGATGTCAAAAGCGCCTTGCGGGCCAAATTCGCCCAGGCGGCGTATCTTGCCCCGCGCCAACGGGTAAAGCCGCTCCAGTTGCTGTTGCTGGCTGGCCTCCATGACCAGCACCAGGTCGGCATGGCTGCACATCCAGCTTTGCAGTTGCTGGGCGCGATGGGCGGACAGGTTCAAGCCATGCTGCCCGGCGATTTCGTGCGCTGCGGCTTCCGCCGGGTGGCCGACCACGGCATGCAGGCCGGCGGACCAGATCTTTCGGCCGGGCAGGCGCTCTTTGAGCAGCGCTTCGGCCACAGGGCTGCGGCAGATATTGCCAATACAGACAGTCAGGATGTTGTCCATCAGCTGGGCCGGGTCAGTTGGTCGCTGCGCGGGTAGCCGTGACAGCCTGTGCGCTCGGCAACACCAGACTGATGATGCGGTTCCAGATAACCAGCGGCACTGGGTCCACAAACACCACATCGCGGGACTGGAGTTCAAAACCTTCAGCCAGGGCGTAGGCCGCAGGGGAGCGGGCATCGAGGTGGTAAATCTTGGGCGCGGTGGCGTCTGCGGTGGCGCCAGACCCGCTGCCTTCGCCGCTGCGGCTGCGCACCACGTAAATCTGGCGCGGGTCGCCAGAAGCGACATTGATGCCGCCAGACTCACCGAGCGCTTCGTTGAGCGTGAGTCGGCCGTTGCGCAGCGGCAGCGCCATGGGCCGCGTGACCTCGCCCATCACATAAACCTTGGTATCGTCACGGCTGGCAACACGCACCAAGTCACCCGGTGCCAGCAGAATGCGCGACGGATTCACGCCCAGCTTGACCAGCTGCGCCATGTTGATCAGGGTGGTCTTGCCATTGCGGCTGAGCGCCACAGCACCCCGGTCAGCCGTGGGCGTGAGGCCACCAGCGCGGCTGATGGCTTCGGGCAGCGTCATGGCAATGTCGTTGATGGCCTGCTGGCCGGGCGTGCGCACTTCCCCATCGACATAGATGCGGCCAGCGCGGTAAGCCTGCACGCGCAGGGTGACCTGCGGGTCTTTGAGAAATTTGGACAGCTGGCGGGTCAGTGCGGTGCGGGCCTGATTTTCTGTCAGGCCGACGATTTTGAATGTGCCTATCAGCGGAAACTGAATCATGCCGTCCAGGCTGACGTTGAATCCCGCCGGGATGACGCTGGCTCCCGCCGGGATAAGCGTGAGTTCGGGATGATTCCAGACGACGACTTCGACCACATCACCGGCTCCAATGCCATAGGCCTGGCCTTCGGCAAACAAACTTTTGACATCAGCGCCCAGGTCTGTCTCCAGCAGGGCGCGCTCCCGCCGGATCAACTCAGGCGTGATGCTGAGCAGCGCGCCGGACGGCGGCGTCTGGCCTGCCGCCGCGCTGTCCAGGCCGGGCGCATCGGGTACACGTTTGGTCGTGATGGAAAAAGGATTGTCCGACGGCGCGCCGGTTTGCAGACCTTTGCCGATCGATAAGCCGGGCGCCAAGGCGCAGCCGCTCAACCATGCAGCCGACAAACCCAGGAGAGACCAGCGTGCCAGCGCCCGCCGAGGAAGAAAAAATGGTTTTTCTGACATGAATAAAGTGACTGTAAATAGGCGATACCCGCCAACAGGCGGGAGATAAAAAGGGAAAAGGCCGACTATTCTCAAACAACCGGGCAGGCTACCGCAGTGTTTTTGACCTTTTTGGGTGAAAAACACTGTCAGCGTGGCCGCATTTGCTGCTGGACCCGGCTGGCAGGCACCAGCACGGCGAGGTCCACATTTCAATCGAAAAAAATCAAACTGCCCTGAGTTGGTGGTGTTCAACACTGACCAGTTGCGGGCGGCCCATCAACTCCAGCAACACCGCAACGCGGCGAGTCGAAACGGACTTGACCAAACCTTCAAGGCCCTCGAAGGCCGGATGGCAAAAATGCACCACTTTGCCTACCGACAGGGCGCTCAACTGCGCCGCATCAGCCGCATTGCGCTCTTGCTCAAGCTGCCGGATGACATCGAGGCTGTCCGGGCCAATGGTTGCCATCTCATGGCCGAAGCTGACGACCTGTGCCACGCCACGGGTGGAGCGCACAGGCGCAATCGACTGGGCAATATGAGCCGGTCTGAAAAATACATAACGCGGAAACATGGGCTCAAAAACAGCCGCCATTGCCTCGCCCGTATTTTTAAGGCGCTTGTAAAAGGGCAGATAGGTTTCAAAACCTTGCCGTTCCAGATTTTGCTGGGCCACGGCCTCAAGCCGGGGACGGGTATACGCCAAAAACCACAAATTCCTGGAAGGCATTGAAATTGAACCAGACACGCCAGCATTTTTTTCGGACTCAAAGCTCATAGAAGCTCATTTGTTAGATGACCACCACCCGTTGCACAACTGCATTGGCGAGAAGTTTTTTGGAATTGGTACTGACGGATCTAGGCCCGTTTTGAAGACGCTGTCGTACTCATCACGTAAATCAGCTTGTGCGCGTCATAAACGCAGCAGCGCGCTAAATTTTCGTAATTTCTCCCTTGAAATTACAAAATCCAACATTTTACTACTGGTTGCGTGTACGGATAAAAATTGTATGTTGTTTTTTGACATCCTCCCCTGCCTGAAGGCAGGGGATTCCTACGGCGCTAAGCATGAGTTACCTCATGCTTAGTCACTTCGGTGGGTTCCTGCTTCACTGAGGCT
>CAIYKK010000348.1 GCA_903926695.1 uncultured Burkholderiales bacterium | reverse complement strand
GGGTCGCATTTCAAATAAGCGTCGCCGATGCGCTCGCCGGGGCCGGTCAGTGGAATCGGGCGGCGGTGCGGCGGCAGATGGGTGTTGTAATAAATGTCGTGCATGCCTTCCAGACCGGCGTTTTGCATGGTGTTGACTTCGAGAATGATGTGGTCAGCCTGGTCCAGCCAGGTTTTGTTGTTCCCCACCGACGACGACGGAATCAGCCGCCCGTCGGGCAAAATGCCCGCGACTTCCACCACCGCCACATTCAAATGGCCCAGAAAACCGAACCAGGCCAGCTGCGCCACATGCGACAGGTGAATGTCGGTGTATTGCATTTGACCGGCGTTGATCTGCTTGCGCACCGTCGGGTCGGACTGGTAGGGCAGGCGCATTTCGATGGCGTGGGCTTTGGCCAGCACGCCATCGAGTTCGGGCGCGGTCGAGGCACCCGTCCACAGGCCGATGCGGAACTCTTCTCCGGCGGCGTGCAGTTTTTCGATGCGTTTGGCCAGCGCCAGCGGCACGGCTTTGGGGTAGCCCGCGCCGGTAAAACCGCTCATGCCGACATTGGCACCGGCGGGAATCAAGGCAGCGGCCTCGTCGGCGGACATGATTTTGGCTTGCAGGGCAACGTTCTGCATGCGGTTGGCGAGGGTCATCAGGGCAACTCCAGTTGGGAAATGGACAGCGCAGCAGCGCGTGGCTCAAAAAAAGAGGAATCTTAGCAGGCCATCGTTTCAAAATTCAGGGTTAACCCCAATATTCGATTCAGGCGCAAGGCGGGGTTAACCCTGATATTTTTTGCAGCCAGGCTGCTTTTCTTCTGCAATAAGAAGACACTTTAAGAACACACTTTTTTTCAGCTTTTTCAGTTTTTCCATTTTTCAGCCATGCGCGTCGAAGTTGGCTGAGCCTATCCGGGAGTTTTTCATGTCACGTCGCCGTTTTCTTTCCCTTGTTCCCAAGCTGGCGGTGCTTTCTGTTGCGCCCGCTTTTGTCCGCAATGCCTTGGCCCAAGAAGGTTTGAGCGCCAAAAGCGTCACCATTGGCTGCTCGTGCCCCTTGAGCGGGCCGCTGGGCGGCTTTGGCAGCGCCATCAAACTCGGCGCCGATGCGGCCATCGCGCAGATTAACGCCAAGGGCGGCGTACAGGGGCGCCACCTGCAACTGCAACTGGCCGACGACGCCTATGCCGTGCAGCGCACAACCGACAACGTCAAAAAGATGATTGGCGACGGCAGCGTGTTTGCCCTGATGTCGTGCTTTGGCACGCCCAACAATGCGGCGATTTTTCCGATGGTCGAGGCATCCAGCCTGCCTTATCTGGCGCCGCTGACGGGCGCCATGTCACTGCGCACCGCCACGAACCGCAACGTGTTCCATGTGCGCGCCAGCTACACCGAAGAAACCCAGCGCCTGCTGCAAAAAATCCTCGCGATGGGCATCAAAGACTTGGGCGTGGTGTACCTCGACAACGCCTTTGGCAAAGAACTGCTGGCCGATGCCACCGCCGCGCTGGCCACCAAAGGCGTGCAGCCCACGGTTCAGGCCGCGCTGGCCGCCGATGGCAAAAATCTCACCGAAGTGGTGGCCCAGATTGTGGCGGCCAAGCCGTCAGCGGTGTTGCTGGGAACGGCGGGCGCGGCCTCGGTCAGCCTGATTGACGCGCTCAGAAAAGCCGTGCCGATGACGCTGCTGGTCGGCCAAAGCATGACGCTGTCGGCTGACGACCTCAAAACCCTGGGCGCAGCGGGCGCGGGCATGGCGCTGACCATGCTGTTTCCCGACCCGCACCGCGCCAAGGTCCAGGTGGTGCGCGACTACCAGGCCGCGATGCGCGTCACCGGTAAGGAAGATTTTTCGCTCGGCAGTCTGGAGAGCTACATCAACACCCGCATTTTGATTGAGGCGCTGGACCGCGCCGGGCGCGAAGTCACCCGCGCCAAGCTGCGCGCCGCCTTGATGAGCCTGCAGAAGTTTGACCTCGGCGGCTTCAGCGTGGACTATCCGGGCGCGGCACCGTTTGTCGCTTCGCGCTATGTCGATATGGGCGTGCTGGGCGCTAATGGGCGCTTCGTCGGCTGATTTTTCAAGCGCCCGCTTGGCCGCTGGCGCTCTGGGCACCGCTTATTTGACCAGCGCCGGGTAATCGGTATAACCCTCAGCGCCGCCGCCGTAAAACGTGGCCGGATCAGGCTGATTCAGCGGCGCGTGCAGGCGCAGGCGCTCGACCAGATCGGGGTTGGCAATGTACGCCTTGCCAAAAGCGACCAGATCGGCGCGCCCGTCCTGCACGGCCTCTTCGGCCAGCGCGCTGTCGTAGCCGTTGTTGACCATCCAGGCAGCTTTGCCGCCAGCGGCACGGTAGGCAGCTTTCAGCGCGGCGTAGTCAAACGGGCGGTCGGGCAGTTCACGCGGGCCGCCGGTGGCGCCTTCGATGATGTGGATGAACGCCAGATCGAGCTTGGCCAGATGCTTGACCACATATTCAAACAGCGGCTGCGGGTCGGCGTCGTACACATCGTTGGCGGGCGTGACCGGCGACAGGCGAATGCCGGTGCGCCCGCCGCCAATCGCATCGACAACGCTGCGCGTGACTTCAAGCAGCAGCCGGGCGCGGTTGCGGATCGCGCCGCCGTAGTCGTCGGTGCGCTGGTTGCTGCCGGTTTTTAAAAACTGGTCCAGCAGGTAGCCGTTGGCACCGTGGATTTCCACGCCGTCAAACCCGGCGGTTTCGACCGCGTTCAGGGCGGCGGCGCGGTAGGTGTGGACGATGTCGGGCAGCTCGCCCGCGTCGAGGGCACGCGGCTCGGAAGTCGGCTCAAAAACCGGCACGCCGTTTTTGATCAGCACAGTTTTGGTGTTGGCGGTGATGGCCGACGGCGCGACCGGCTGGCCGCCGCCGGGCTGCAGCTCGCGGTGCGAAACGCGCCCCACATGCCAGAGCTGGACGACGATTTTGCCACCCGCGTCATGCACCGCTTCGGTCACGCGCTTCCAGCCATCGAGCTGCTCGGTGCCGTACAGGCCGGGCACGTCGGCGTAACCCTGCGCCTGGTGGCTGATGGCCGTGGCTTCGCTGATGAGCAGGCCCGCCGTGGCGCGCTGGGCGTAATACTCGGCCATCAGCGGCGTCGGGATGGCGTCCGGGGCGCGGTTGCGCGTGAGTGGTGCCATCACGATGCGGTTGGCCAACGACAGGCTACCGGCCTGAACGGAGTCGAATAAGGTAGGCATGGGTTTTTCCTGAGAGGTTGATGGTACTGACGCAAGCCTAGTTTAAAACTCAAGTGCCTGCGCTACCATCACGGCCCCAACCCGCTCTCGCACGAACTGCCGCCAGACCAGCACGGCTTGCTTTTGAAATCCCCGCAGTCCGGGCGGCCTACGCCAGCGCCTGCAGCACGCGCTCGGCGGTGATGTCGTTCAGGCAGCGGGTGTGGCCCAGCGGGCAGTCGCGCTGGAAACACGGCGCGCAGTCCAGCGGCGGCTGGTAAGCCGGGTCATTTTTCAGCCACAACACGGCGGCTTTGGCGCTGAGCGGCGGCGTGTGCAACGGGCTGGAGGAGCCGAAAATCGCCACCTGCGGCACGCCCAGCGCGGCGGCGACGTGCATCAGGCCGGAGTCGTTGCTGACGGTGGCGTGGCTCGCGGCAATCAACGCCAGCGCCTGCGGCAGAGAGGTTTTACCCGCCAGATTGAGACATTTTCCGGCCTGCGCGGCGTTCACCGGCGCGGCGATTTCGTCGCACAGCGCCGCTTCCTTGCTTGAACCGAGCAGCACCACGGGCAATGCCAACTTCGCCGCCAGTTCGGAAAAATGCGCAGCGGGCCAGCGCTTGGCCGGGCCGAATTCAGCGCCCGGTGCGAAGACGACATAACCGTCTCTTTTTAAACCCAGTTGATTCAGTGTGGACGCTATTTCTGCCGCGCCTATGGTTAATTCGGGCCGGTCGGCCTCCAGGCCGCCCTCGCCGCTCAGCGCCGAATAAAACGCCACCATTGGCGGCTTGTTGGCCGGATTTTTCAGCCGGTGCGTGAGCAGGCCGATGCGCGTTTCGCCCAGATAACCAATGCGCTGGGGAATGCGCGCCAGAAACGGCAGCAGCGCGCTTTTGAGCGAATTGGGCAGCACATAAGCTTTGTCAAACTGGCCCCGAATGCTCGCTGCAATGCTCCGCCGCGCCGCCCATTGCAGGCCACCGTGGGCAAACGGGAAATCGATCACCTCGGCGACCTGCGGCATGGCGCGGTACACCGGCGCGACCCACGGCAGCGCGCCCACGGTCAGGCGCTCGCCGCGTGCGTGCAGACGGCGCAGCAGCGGCTCGGTCATGACCGCGTCGCCAATCCACTGCGGGGCGATGATGAGGGAATTGTTCAGACTGGTCACGGCAGGAAAAGCGGGCAAGCCGCGCAAAGGCCGCAAGGCTCACCCGAGCGGCGCAGCGCTTTTCGGGCGCGGGAACATCGGCTCGATG
>CAIYKK010000347.1 GCA_903926695.1 uncultured Burkholderiales bacterium | reverse complement strand
GAATTCCTCGGCGGATAACTCGGCATCCAGAATCACGCCTTGGCGTTTCACCGCCGCAAAGTGGCCGGGGCACAGCTGCGTCAACAAAGCCAGCCCCTTCTGAAACGCCGCCGTCAGCAATGAAACATCCCCGGCCAGCGCCTCGGTGACAAACATGGTTTCGCGCTGCGCGCCCGTCAGCGGCATGAACTTGATCTTGAACGTAAAGCGCCGCAGCGCCGCCTGATCCAGACTGTCCAGCAGATTCGTCGTACAGATAAAAATGCCGTTGTAGCGCTCCATGCCCTGCAGCATTTCGTTGACTTCCGTCACCTCGTAGCTGCGCCGGGCACCGCGCCGGTCGCGCAGAAAGCTGTCGGCTTCGTCCAGCAGCAGCACGGCTTTTTCAGCTTCGGCTTCGCGGAACATCGCGGCCATGTGCTGCTCGGTTTCGCCGACGTATTTGCTCATCAAATCGCTGGCCTGTTTGATCAAGAGCGGCTGCTCCAGCGCGCTGGCGATGTGTTCGGCCAGCGCGGTCTTGCCGGTGCCGGGCGGGCCGTAAAAGCACAGGCTGCCGTGGCCCCGGCTTTTGAGCGCCTGCACGATGCGCGCGATGTCAAAGCTCGCTGGAGGAAATCATCCGTGGCCTGCAAACCAGCGATGCCACCCACGGCGCCGTGCATGCAATGGCCAAGGCGCTGGGCAAGTCGCCGATCACGGTGAAGAATGCGCCCGACTTTGTGGTCAACCGCATCCTGATTCCGATGATCAACGAAGCGATTTTTGTGCTGGCCGAAGGCCTGGCCACCGCCGAAGACATCGACGCAGGCATGAAGCTGGGCTGTAATCAGCCGATTGGCCCGCTGGCGCTGGCCGACATGATTGGCCTGGACGTGTGCCTGGCGGTGATGGAGGTTTATTTGAGCGAGTACGGCGACAGCAAATACCGCCCCTGCCCGCTGCTGAAAGAAATGGTGGCTGCGGGCCGCTTGGGGCGCAAGACCGGGCACGGGATTTACAAGTATTGAGCGCGTAGCCCGCGTCAGTGCAGCGCCGCCAGCGCTGCCTCGGGCGCTCTGTCCAGCACCTTGAGCAGCGCCTTGGCGGCGCCGGTCGGGCAGCGTTTGCCCTGCTCCCAGTTGCGGATGGTTTCCAGCGACACCTCGATGCGCTGCGAAAACTCCGCCTGACTCAGGCCCAGGCGCTTTCTGACCCGGCGGGCGAACCTGGCGGCATCCTGCACGGCCTCCATGTCATCGGCGGCCCGGTGGGCGGCAATGTCCACCTCCGTCGCCGCATCCACCCGCACCGGGTCGATACGCCCCACGGCCAGCGAGGCCGGGATGGCCGGATCAATCATCATGCGTACTGTCTTCATAGTGCCTAACCTCTCGTTGATTGGCTTTACGGGCCGAAATGATGCGCATCGCGTCGTGACGCGGGGTATAGACCAGCAAAAACAAACGCTGCTCAATCATGCCCATCAATTGATAGCGTTCCTCGCCATAGTTGCGCCGGGTGTCGGCATGGACCACCCGGTTCGGGTCAAAAAACGCCCGCGCCGCATAGGCGAAATCAAAGCCGCGCTCGGCAAAACAACGCTCGCTTTTTCCTTCATCCCATTCAAAATTCATGCGCAATTGTAGGCCATTGGCCTACTTTGGCAATCTAAATTTAAGACTCTCTGCAAAAAATCTGCAGTTTTTCAGATTTGGAACACCTGAATTTTAGAACTCGGCTTCAGACTTCGACTTCTGCAGATTTATCAAGAAAAATTCAATTGGAATCCGACCTCAATTTCACCATGTAGATGCCGGATATACGACTGTAGGCTCTTGCTCAACAGCCAAACCATCAGTCAGCCTCTTGCCGTTTTGGGGTATTCCATAAACGATGGGTTAGCCCTGATAGGAATGGCAACTGACAATTTCATAGGTTGATTCCCAAGACTCAGTTTCACCCGGTGAACTGGAGATAGTAAAAAACCGACCAACTTCTATTGGGCCGAGACCAATATTAGTTGGTTCAAATGAATATTCTTCGCCACCATAAAAACAAGAGTTTCTATTTTTAAGAATGAATGGATAAAGCACAGATTCGTTTTTGATATATCCCATCCACTCACCATCCTCCATTTGGTTGTTGGCATTGATGGCACACAGCAAGGTTACCTTGAGATTTGTGTTTCTGTGACCACCCTCTCGAGAAACAGCCATAACACGGACAATATTCACATGATCTCCTGATAAGGGCTAACTATATTTGTATATCACGATATTAGCCCAGCAACACGGTCTAAACCAAAAATCCTCTGTAAAAATCCGCAGCTTTTCAGATTTAGAACACCTAAATTTCCGCAGATAAATTCTTTTCAAAAACATCTTCCAAAAAAAAACCACAAACCAGAACAAATTCATCTGCGCTCGTTTCGACAGCCAACCATCACCGCATAAACCCCATCGCCCGCCCCTCGCGCACCTCGGGCTTGATGCGGTGCTCGGCTTCCAGCTGCGCCAGAAACTCCTCCGCCGACAGCTCGGCCTCCAGAATCACGCCTTGGCGCTTGACCGCCGCAAAGTCGCCCGGACACAGTTGCGTCAGCGGGGCCAGCCCTTTCTGCAGCGCCGCCGTCAGCAGCGAAACATCCCCGGCCAGCGCCTCGGTCACAAACATGGTTTCGCGCTGCGCGCCCGTCAGCGGCATGAACTTGATCTTGAACGTGAAACGCCGCAGTGCCGCCTGATCCAAACTGTCCAGTAAATTTGTCGTGCAGATAAAAATCCCGTTGTAACGCTCCATGCCCTGCAGCATTTCGTTGACTTCGGTAACCTCGTAGCTGCGCTGGGCACCGCGCCGGTCGCGCAGAAAGCTGTCGGCTTCGTCCAGCAGCAGCACGGCTTTTTCAGCTTCGGCTTCGCGGAACATCGCGGCCATCTGCTGCTCGGTTTCGCCGACGTATTTGCTCATCAAATCGCTGGCTTGTTTGATGAGTAGCGGCTGCTCCAGCGCGCTGGCGATGTGCTCGGCCAGCGCGGTTTTACCGGTGCCGGGCGGGCCGTAAAAACACAGGCTGCCGTGGCCCCGGCTTTTGAGTGCTTGCACGATGCGGGCAATGTCAAAGCGCGACTCGACGTTGAGCATGTCCAGGTCGTAGCTCGTCACGCAGCGGCGACCGCCCGCCTGCGCCTTGTTGCCCAGCGCCACATCGGCGTTTTTCAGCTGGCGCTCGATCAGCGACTCCAGCAGCGAGGCGGGCGTGTCCGTTGCCGCGCCCGGTTCCACAGACGGCGCGCCAGCCAGCCGCGCAAAGCGCACCGCCGTGCGGATTTGTGCGGGCGTCAGCCCTTTGCGGGCGGTGAGCCGGGCGACAAACGCGTCGCTGACCTGCACGCCTTCGAGCGTCTTGCGAATAAT
>CAIYKK010000346.1 GCA_903926695.1 uncultured Burkholderiales bacterium | reverse complement strand
GCCCGGAAGCATGCCCGCCACAAGTGCCACCGCGCCAAAAAACGCGCTCGCCGCAAATATCGCCGCCCCCGAAACCGCCCCCGCGCTGACCTCCAAAAGCCTGCAAATCAGCCTGCGCTGGGCGCTGACCGACGCGCCGCTGCGGCTGCAAATCGAAGTGCTGCACTGTGTAAGCACCGCCGGATTGCGCCTGCCCCACAACCTGCTGTCACTGGCGCTCGATGCCGGACAACGCAGCGTCGCCCTGCGCCCGGCGCTGCTGGCCGTGCTGGGCGAGCGTGGCCGCTGGCTGGCGCGGCAAAACAGCGCCTGGCGCTTCGCCGAAGGCGCCGCCGCCGACGCGCCACTGGAAACCCGCTGGTCTGACGGCAGCTTGGCCCAGCGCGTCCAACTGCTGCAGGGCGAGCGCCAGCGCGACCCGGCCAGCGCCCGCGAGCGCCTGAAAACCGCGCTGCCCGATCTGCCCGCCAAAGAGCGCGCCGAACTCGCCGCCGTGCTCATCGAAGGCCTGTCGATGGACGACGAAGCGCTGCTCACCGCCCTGTGCAAAGACCGGGGCAACGACGTGCGCCAGACCGCCCGCGCCCTGCTGGTGCAATTGCCCAAAAGCGCCACGACGCAGCGCGCCATCGCCCGGCTGCAAGCCTGCCTGGAAAAGCCATCGACGCTGAAAAGCCTGCTCGGCGCGAAATGGAAAATCGACGCCCCGCAGGCGACCGCCGACGACTGGAAAGCCGACGGCCTCGAAGCCGAGCGGCCCAAAGGCGAAAACCTGGGCGAACGCGCCTGGTGGCTGTATCAATTGGCGCGGCAGGTTCCGCTGGCTTGGTGGGTTCAACACACCAGCATGACGCCCGCCGCGCTGCTGCAATGGGCGGAAAAAACCGACTGGCATGCAGCGCTGATGCGTGCGTGGTTCGAGTTGCTACCGATGGCACCCGATACCGCATGGTGTCAAGCCTTCCTGCCTGACAACGCCCGCAAGGCTTTACCGGATATTCCTCAAAACACACTCGCCAGCGTGGTTTCCATGCTGCCATTCGTAGAGCGCGAATTGCACTGGACCCAAGCGCTGCAAAAGCTCCAGCCCTTGCAACCTTCAGAACCCAGCGGATTTAACGATGTGATCTACCAGATACTGAAGGCGTATCAGCCCGGTACACATGCCTCGCAGCCGCTGTCCGAACTGCTGGTGAGGACGCTGCAAGGCTACTTGCACTACGACAAAACAACGACGGATCACTTCCAGCTGCGCACGAAACTGCCTGAACTGTGCTGCGTGCTGCATCCCGGCGCGCTGCCCGCGTGGCAAGCCATGACGCGCATCGAGAACGAAGCGCATTTTCTGACGCAAGCCCTGAACGACTGCCTCCAGCCCGTCGCCGCACGCCTGGCCTTTGCCAACGCCATCAATTCCCCCGCCCTTTGAGGAACCCATGACCCAGCCCGAAACCCTGCGCCAGCATGCCGAACAAGAATTCGCCCACGAGCTCGACGAGCTGAAAAAACAAGACCGCCACGAGCGCCCGGCCAACTGGCTGCTTTCGCCGTGGGCCGTCGTCGCTTATTTGATGGGCGACAAGCTGGACAACGGCTTTCAGGTCAGCGCCAAATACATCGGCAGCCGCCGCCTGATGGAAATCGCCGTCGCCACGCTGGCCACCGACCGCGCCCTGCTGCTCTACGGCGTGCCGGGCACGGCCAAATCGTGGGTCTCGGAGCATTTAGCCGCAGCGGTCAGCGGCAATTCCAAGCTCTTGATTCAAGGCACGGCGGGCACCAGCGAAGAGCAATTGCGCTACGGCTGGAACTACGCCCAATTACTCGCCAACGGCCCGTCGGAAAAAGCCCTGGTGTCCAGCCCGCTGATGAACGCCATGAAAGCCGGAAAAATCGCCCGCGTCGAAGAACTCACGCGCATTCCCGCCGACGTGCAGGATTCCTTGATCACCATCCTGTCGGAAAAAACCCTGCCGATTCCCGAGCTGGGCTCCGAAGTGCAGGCCGTGCGCGGTTTCAGCGTGATTGCCACGGCGAACAACCGCGACAAGGGCGTGAACGAGCTGTCCGCCGCGCTGAAACGCCGTTTCAACACCGTCGTGCTGCCGGTGCCCGCGACGGAAGACGAGGAAGTCGCCATCGTCGTCAAGCGCGTCAGCGAAATGGGCCGCTCGCTGCAACTGCCCGCCGAGCCGCCCGCGCTCAAAGAAGTGCGCCGCATCGTGCAAATCTTCCGCGAACTGCGCAGCGGGCGCACGCTGGACGGCAAAACGCAGATCAAATCGCCCAGCTCCTCGCTGTCGTCGGCGGAGGCCATTTCGGTGATCAACAACGGCATGGCGCTGGCCGGGCATTTCGGCGACGGCGTGCTGCACCCGCGTGACGTGGCCGCCGGGCTGATCGGCGCCGTCATCAAAGACCCGGTGCAGGACGCGGTGGTCTGGAAGGAATACCTGGAAATCGTGGTGAAAGAGCGCGAAGACTGGAAGCCGCTGTACCGGGCGTGCATGGAACTGGAAAGCCAGTAATTCGTTCAACAAAAACAACAGGAAAATATGATGCAGAACAACCCATTTAAAAAAATTGCAACGCCAGCCATCATCAGTTTGTCCATTCTTCTCCTTCAAGGCTGTGGAGAACAACTTGAAACGTGGGAAATAAAAACCATTGGCGGACTCATTTACAACCTGAAAAATAATGATCTTTTTACTGGCACAGTTACCAATTACCCGCTGTCCGGCGATGAGAAATCCTCTTTTGCAACTTGTGAAATTCAGGTCAAACAAGGAGTGCAGAGCGGAAAAACTGTCTGCAAATCGCAAAGTGGCACCAAAATTTCGGAAACTGACTATGAAAATGGGAAAAAAAATGGCCTTGAAGAAAAGTTCAGCGACGAGGATAAAGTCATTTCAAAAATTCACTGGAAAGCAGGACGAAAATCCGGCACAGAAGAAAATTTTCACAAAATAAATGGCAAATTGATCAGTCAAGTCACCTGGGTGGCCGATGTCAAAGAAGGCAAGGAAAAACAGTGGAGCGCCAATGACGACCGAGTCATCATTGATTTTGACTGGAAAAATGGAAAACAAACCGGCTACATCAACACCGATTCAGAAAAATCAAAACTGAAAGACGGCGAATATGATGGCACTGTTAAAAAATACCGCTTTTACCAAACCGCCAACGATTCAATTGAGTTTCTCCAGGTTTCAGAAACGAACTATACGAAGGGCAAGCGCGACGGGCTGCACAAAGAGTGGGACATGAATGCCAACCTTATTTTCCAGGCCACCTATAAAAACAGCATCATTCAAAATAAACTTGAACAATGGTGGGAGAATGGAAAAATAATCACGTCCGAGTCCGGCATCAATATTTCACCCGAAGGAAACAGCGGCGAGGAAAGATTTTTCGTTAAAAATGAAAAGGAAATATCCAAACGGGAAATAAATTCTGGAATTGTTGGGGTTTTAGAGATCGAGTGGAACAAGGGAAATTTTGTCAAAGGCGCTTATCGTGAATTAAGGGCTGGAAAAGTTTTTGCCACTTACAACGGCCTGCTGACTAAAACCAAGGATGCAGCGGCCAACGGCGCATCGCTCCCGGTCAAGGATGGCGTCGAGAATATCTTCAACAATCATGGCGAGCACAAATTTGCGCTCATGTGGAACAAAGGTGTCGCCGTCAAAATCGACGACATCGCGCCAAGCATTCGATGGAATATGCCCAATAATCCGACACTGGACAACCCGCCATCGTCCAATTATTTTCCTGTGAATCATCTTTCAAAGACTGTCAGCAGCGGCCATTAACCGGCGGGTATACCGTGCGCCACCGTCATGCGGTCAGGCGTTCAGGAAAAGGGATTTAACGTGAGCAAGGTTCATTATTTCGGCATTCGCCACCACGGGCCGGGCTGCGCCCGCAGTTTATTGCGCGCCTTTGACGCACTGGGGCCCGACTGCGTGCTGGTTGAAGGCCCGCCTGACGCTCAAGGCGTGCTGGCCGCGCTGCTGTCCAAGAACATGCAGCCGCCGGTGGCGCTGCTGAGTTATTGCCCGGACGAGCCGCAGCGGGCGGTTTATCACCCGTTTGCGGTGTTTTCGCCCGAGTGGCAGGCGCTGCGCTGGGCGCTTCTGCGTCAAGTGCCGGTGAGTTTTATCGACCTGCCGGTGATGCACCAGATGGCGCTGGACAAGGTGCGCGAAACCGCCGAGGCCGAGGAAACCGCCCGGCTGCAAGCCGATGCCGCCAGTGACGCCACAAGTGCGCAGCAGGCGTCTGGCACAGCCGAAAACGCCGACACCGACGCGCCAACGCCTGCCCCAGCCACCACGCCCGCCCCGGCGTTGACTGCCACTGTCGCGGCTGATGCCATCGAAACCAGCAGCGCCCTTGAAACCACCGCCGACACCGACACCGACGCGCCGCCCGCCTACCGCACCGACCCGCTGAACTGGCTGGCCCAGGCCGCAGGTCACGCCGATGGCGAAAGCTGGTGGAACCACACCGTCGAAGAGCGCGGCGACGGTGAAGAGTTATTTGCCGCCATCGCCGAAGCCATGACTGCCCTGCGCGCCGACTTGGGCGAGCAAGCCCAAGAGCGCAACGCCAACGACGCAAGGCGCGAAATCCTGCGCGAAGCCCACATGCGCCAGCGCATCCGCGACGCGGTCAAGCAAGGCCACGAGCGCATCGCCGTGGTCTGCGGCGCGTGGCATCTGGGCGGGCTGCAGGCCGCGACCAAGGCCAGCCTAGATGCCGCGCTGCTCAAAGGCTTGCCCAAGCTCAAAGTGCAATCGACCTGGGTGCCGTGGACCTACCGCCATCTGACCAGCGCCAGCGGCTACGGCGCAGGCATTGAAGCGCCCGGTTGGTACGAACACCTGTGGCTATGCGGCCAGCAGGCGGACACGGCAGCGTCAGCCGCAGCCGCCTTGGCCGCCGCGCCAGCCGACCCGGCAGTTACACCGTCAGGGGCATCATCTGGCGACACGGCAGCGCCCACCTCCGCCGCCGTCCGTTCAGCCAAGCCGCCTACCGCGCCGCCCTCGCTGCGCACGATAGGCTGGCTGGCGCGCATTGCGCGGCTGATGCGCGAGCGCGATCTGGACTGCTCCTCGGCGCATCTGATCGAAACCGCCCGGCTGGCCGACACGCTGGCCGCGCTGCGCCAGCGCCCGCAGCCCGGCCTCGAAGAGCTGCACGAAGCCACGCGCACCGTGCTCACGCTGGGCGACGAGTCCGTGCTGCATTTCATCAAAGACGCGCTGCTGGTCGGCCAGAAAATGGGCCAGGTGCCGCCCGACGTGCCTACGGTGCCGCTGCAAAAAGACCTGGAGCAGCAGCACAAATCCCTGCGTTTAAAAGCCGAAGCGTTCGAGCGCACGCTGGACCTGGACTTGCGCCAGCCCAACGACCTGGCGCGCAGCCACCTGCTGCATCGCCTGAATTTGATCGGCATCCCGTGGGGCCGTTTGAGCCGCACCGGCGGCTCGGCGCGCGGCACGTTTCATGAAATCTGGTCGCTGCAGTGGCAGCCTGAATTCATCATGAAGCTGATCGAAGCCAGTCCGTGGGGCCACAGCATCGAAGCCGCCGCCACCGCCCGCAGCCTGGACCGGGCGCTGCGCGCCGCCAACCTGGGCGAATTGTCCAAGCTGGTGAATCAGGCGCTGCTGGCCGATTTGGGCGAGGCGGTGCAGGCCATCAGCCGCGTGCTGGAAAACCGCGCCGCCGTCAGCGGCGACACGCTGCAACTGCTCGACGCGCTGCCGCCGCTGGCCAACGTGTTTCGCTACGGCAATGTGCGCCAGACCGACACCGCGCTGGTCGCGCACATGCTGGACAGCCTGATCCTGCGCGCCGCCATCGCCCTGCCGCTGGCCTGCGCCGCGCTGAACGACGACGCCGCCCAGACGCTGCGCGAAAAAATCATCGCCGCCCACGGCGCGATTGCCCTGCGCGACGCCGAAGAACAAACCCAAGCCTGGCAACGCGCCCTGCGCCAAGTGGCCGCCAGCACCCAGGCGCACGAACTGCTGCAGGGGCTGGCCGGGCGCTTGCTGCTCGACGACCACCTGTGGGAACCCGCCGACGCGGCGCAGGCGCTGTCGCTGCACCTGTCCAGCGGCACTGAGCCGCTCAAGGCCGCCGCGTGGCTCGAAGGTTTTTTGAACCGCAATGCGCTGGTGCTGCTGCACGACGCGGCGCTGTGGCAACTGGTGGACGACTGGCTGTGCGGGCTGGGCGAGGCGCATTTCATCCACATCCTGCCGCTGGTGCGGCGCACGTTTTCCGCGTTCAGCGCGAGTGAGCGTAGCGATTTGGGACAGCGGGCGCGGCAGGGGGTGCGGCCTGTGCAGGCGGTGACCAGCGCGCCGG
>CAIYKK010000345.1 GCA_903926695.1 uncultured Burkholderiales bacterium | reverse complement strand
CAGCTCGGCGGGCGCAAGCTCTTCCATTGCCACGATGATCGCCACGCCCACATTTGCCGCCAAGGGTCACGCCTTTGATGCGGGCGGGCTGGTGCCGTTTGCGCGTGGCGGCGTGTTTAACTCGCCCACGGCCTTTGGCTTTGGCGGCGGCAAGCTCGGCGTGCTGGGCGAGGCCGGGCCAGAAGCTATCATGCCGCTCACACGCGGATCCGATGGCAAGCTGGGCCTTGCCGGTGCCGGTGCCGGTGGTGGCGGCGGCGCAAGCACCGTCAGCGTCGTCATCAACAACAACAGCGCCGAAAAGGCCACCGCCAGCGAGTCAGTCGATAGCCGGGGAAACCGGCGTATTGAGGTCACGATTGGCGAGCTGGTAGCCGCCGAATTGCGCCGCCCTGGCAGCGCATCAAACAACGCCATGCGCAGCGCCTTTGGCTCTACGCCCGCGCTGGCGGGGCGCTAAATGGCAGTCGCTTATGTCTGGCCGGGCAGCCTGCCGCAAGAAGTCCGCACCGGGTACACCGAGAGCGCTGGCATGCTGATTTTGCGCACACCGATGGATGCGGGGCCGGCCAAAATGCGCCAGCGCGGCCAGCGCCCAGACGTTCTGAAAATTAGCCTATACATGACGCAGCCGCAATTGCAAACGCTGCAGACGTTTGCACAAACCACGCTCAAGGGGACGGCGCGGTTTGGGTTTCCGCACCCGCGCACCAGGCAGCAGGTGGAAGTGCGCATCATTCCGGGCGATGGCGGCGAGCTGTACCAGATCACCGACTTTTTGCCAGATCAGTGGATCGTCAGCATGGGCCTGGAGGTGCTGCCATGAGCCGCCTCTCCACTCTCAGCCCGGCGGCGCTCAAAGCCATGTTTTCGCCCGACGCGGGCGACAGCCTGATCATGCTGCTGACCCTGGACGGGCCGGGCATAGGCGCGCCCATCCGGCTGGCTGACGGCTACACCCAGCGCCTGAGCGAAACGGCTGATGAGGTCGTTTATGGCGTTGTCAGCCGCAGCCAGAGCTTTATGTTCCTGCCCATGCAGATCACGCTGCCCGGCGAAGAGGATTCCGCCGCGCCCCGGTTCAAGATCACGCTGCACGACGTGACGCGCCAGTTGATGCCCGTGATCCGCTCCATTCCCAGTGCACCCACTGCCACGCTGGAGCTGGTGATGATGAGCACGCCGGACGTTGTGGAAGCGAGCTTTCCGGGCTTCAAGCTGGGCAGCGTTAACTACAACGCCGACTCGATCACCGCAGACCTGTCCGTCGAGAGCTGGGCCGTCGAGCCCTTCCCGGCTCACACCTTTTCACCCGCTTATTTCCCAGGACTTTTTTGATGCAATCTGCATGGACCTGCCAATACATTGGCATCCCCTACCGTGAGCGCGGACGTGGGCGCGATGGCGCGGACTGCTGGGGTCTTGTGCGTTTGGTGTACGCCGAGCAGCTCGGGCACGCGCTGCCCGGATTTGAGGAGCGCTACACCGGCAGCCAGGATGCGGCCGTGCCCGAAATGCTTGCGCGGGCAAAAGAAGGCTGGGCGCGCCGCAAGGCCGGCGCGCAGCCGGGCGACGTGGTGCTGTTCCGGGTGATGGGGCGGCTCTCGCATGTGGGCATTGTCGTGGCGCCGGGCCTGTTTTTGCACGCCAGAGAAGGCTACGCGTCGGTAGTCGAGCGGCTTGACAGCGGCGCATGGCGGCACCGTGTCGAGGGCTATTACAGCTACACCGGCGAGCCTGTAGTGATCTCTGCCTGTCCGCACCCGCTGCGCACCCAGCGCATCGACGCGGCCATGCCGTCGGGTATGACGCTCTCCGAAGTAGCCAAGTGGATAGACGGCCGTGTCCCCGCCGGGATTGATCCGTGCGCAGTGCTGCTGCTCGACGGCCAGCCCATACCAACAGCACTGTGGGCTGAGACGCTCACCCAGCCCGGCCAGCGCATCGAATACCGCGCCTTGCCGCTCGGTAGCGGCGGGCGCATGCTCCTGATGGCTGTCGTGACCTTTGTCGCCATTGTGTATGCGCCCTACCTTGCGCCCAGTCTGGTAGCCGCGATGGGGACTGCAGGCGTCACAGTGGGCTTGGCCACCGCCACGGCGCTAACCACAGCCGCGCTGAGCATGGCGGGCACGCTGCTGATCAACTCGATTTTCCCCGTGCGCCAGGGGGGCTCCGGGGGCGGCGTGTCGATCACCTCCAGCCCGCTGCTGCAAGGTGGGAGCAATCAGTCCACGCCCTACGGCGCGATCCCTGTTGTGCTGGGGCGCTATCGCTACACGGCCCCCATCGGTGCCAACATCTACGCCGAAACCAACGCCACCACCAGCTACCTGCGCATGCTGCTGGTGTGGGGGTACGGCCCACTGCAGATCAGCGACCTGCGCATCGGAGAGACGCCGCTCGACAATTTTGAGGAAGTCGAATACGAAACGCTCACCGGCCTTGATGACACGGCAGAAGACAAGGCGCACTTCAACAGCCTCTACAGCAAAGACGTGACGCAAGACAGCATCGGCGTGACGCTCAAAAAAGCCGATGGCTACACCGAGCGGACAATTGGCGAAGAGGTTGACCGCATCAGCATCAATATGCACTTTCCGCAAGGGCTTTTCGGCCAGTCCGGCACATCGGGCAACGTGCTGGAGCGCACCTGCAGCGTGAGCATGCAGATACGGCAAATCGGCACCTCGTCTTGGTTGGAAGTGGCGCAGACCATCCCCTCCAAAGTGCTGAGCCTGCCGCCCGCCTGGTACAACACGGATGACGATGCCGCACTGGAGCCGGTGTACCGCTGGACGCGCATCAGCCTGAGCAAGACAAACCAGATCATCGTGCGCCACGGCGCGTTCAGCGCATCGGCAAGCGCAGCGCCAAGCGGCAACCTGCTCAAGCGCTTGCAAGCGGACAACTTTGGTGTGTCGGCCACGTTCGACCGGATTCCCGCGCTCGGAGCTGAAGAGGAAGACCTCTACCAGATTTGCGTGTTCGGCGACGGGATTTACAGCGTGGTGGATACCCGTGGCCACCAAGGGCTTG
>CAIYKK010000344.1 GCA_903926695.1 uncultured Burkholderiales bacterium | reverse complement strand
GTCATCATGGACAAAGGCGTGATCCTGACCAACCTGCACGTCGTGCAGGGTGCCGAGTCGATCAAAGTCAAATTTGCCGACGGACTGGAAACCACCGCCTCCATCACCGGCGCGCAGCCGGAAAACGACTTGGCCGTGCTGCAGGCGGACAAAATTCCCGACGACCTGGCTGCCGCCACCCTGCGCTCGACCGCTGGCTTGGTGCCGGGCGACGAGGTGGTGGCCGTGGGGTATCCGTTCGGCATCGGGCCATCGGCTTCGGCGGGCATCATTTCCGGGCTGAAGCGCACCTTTCGCTCGCCCGAAGACAAGCAGCAAATCAGCAACCTGATCCAGTTCGACGCCGCCGCCAATCCCGGCAACTCCGGTGGCCCGCTGGTCACGATGGACGGTGAGGTCATCGGCATCGTCACCGCCATTTACAACCCCAGCGAGCAGCGCACCTTTGTCGGCATCGGGTTTGCCGTGCCCATTGAAAACGCCGCCTCAGCCGCCGGGCTGTCGCCTTTTTAAGAAAGACCCCGCTATGGACGCTATGTATTCCCAGCCTTTTGCCGCCGCCAGCGCCGACACCGCGCAGCTGATGGAAAAAATCCTCTACGAAGTCAAGCGCGTGGTGGTCGGGCAAGACCGCTTTCTGGAGCGCGTGATGGTCGCCATGCTGGCGCAGGGCCATTTGCTGGTCGAAGGCGTACCCGGTCTGGCCAAAACGCTGACGGTGAAAACGCTGGCCAGCACGGTGCAGGGCGACTTCAAGCGCATCCAGTTCACGCCCGACTTGGTGCCCGCCGACTTGGTGGGCACGCGCATTTACAACCAGAAAACCGGCGACTTCAGCACCGCGCTGGGGCCGGTGTTCACCAATCTGCTGCTGGCCGACGAGATCAACCGCGCACCCGCCAAGGTGCAAAGCGCGCTGCTCGAAGTGATGCAGGAGCGTCAGGTGACGATTGCCGGGGTCAGCCACAAAGTGCCCGCGCCGTTTCTGGTGATGGCCACGCAAAACCCGATTGAAACCGAAGGAACCTACCCGCTGCCCGAGGCGCAGGTGGACCGCTTCATGATGAAGGTGCTGGTGGACTACCCGAGCGACGAGGAAGAATTTGTCATCGTGCAGCGCGTGACCGGCCCGGCGGTGGCCGTCTCCGCCGTGGCCACGACCGAGCAGCTCGCGGCGCTGCAGGCTGAATGCAGGCGCATCTACGTCGATCCGGCGCTGGTGCAGTACGCGGTGCGGCTGGTCTCGGCCACGCGTGATCCGGCCCGCCACGGTCTGAGGGAATTGGCGCGCTTTATCACTTTTGGTGCCAGCCCCCGCGCCACTATCGGCCTGACCGAAGGCGCTCGCGCCTTGGCACTGCTGCGCGGGCGCAGTTACGCGCTGCCCGAAGACATGAGCGATTTGGTGCCCGACGTGCTGCGCCACCGGCTGATGCTGTCGTATGAAGCGCTGTCCGAAGGCCTGTCCGCCGACCAGCTGCTGGGCCGCATCATGGCGAAAATCCCGCCGCCCGCCAAACCGCTGGC
>CAIYKK010000343.1 GCA_903926695.1 uncultured Burkholderiales bacterium | reverse complement strand
TTTTCGTGATGGCCAGCGTCACCGCCGGGTAGTCGCCGCCGCCGTCTTTGGCCGAGAGTCCGTGCCAGACGTAGCGGCTGGCCGGCAGTGGGCCGTCGCGCACCGCGGCCACGTCTTTTAAAAATACCGGGCGGCCATTTTGCACGCTGACCACCAAATCGGCGACCTCGCTGGCCTGTGCCAGATACGGCCCGGCTTCAATGCTCAGGCTCTGGTTGCCGCCAATCAGCTCGCCGACCGGCAGGCCCAGATTGGCCGATTGCAGCGCCTGGCGCAGCATGGGTACGGTCACGCCCGAGCCGTTCATGCGCGCCGGGTCGAGTTCAACCAGCACGGCGCGGCCGGGGCCGCCCAGCGTTTGCACTTCGCGGGTGCCGGGGACGCGCTTGAGATCGGCCTCAATGCTGTGCGCCACGCGCTCTAAATCGTAAGCGCTGGTGGCAGGGTCTTTGGCGTACAGCGTCAGCGTGACGATGGGCACGTCGTCGATGCCCTTGGGTTTGATGATTGGCTCCATCACGCCTAGCCCTTTGGGCAGCCAGTCGGCGTTGTCGCGCAGGGTGTCGTGCAGTCGCACCAGCGCTTCGGTGCGCGCCACGCCGACTTTAAATTGCACCGTCAGCACCGCCATGCCGGGGGTGGACACCGACATCACATGCTCCACGCCCGCCATTTGCGACAACACCTGCTCGCCCGGCGTGGCGACCATTTGCTCGACATCGCGCACCGATGCGCCGGGAAACGGCACCAGCACATTGGCCATCGTCACGTTGATTTGCGGCTCTTCTTCACGCGGCGTGACCAGCACGGCGAAGATGCCCAGCAGCAGCGCCACCAGCGCCAGCAGCGGGGTGATTTGCGCGCTCTGGAAAGCGGCGGCGATGCGCCCGGAAATGCCCATGTTTGATTTGGCAGTCATTTCAGCGCTCCCGGCTGGCGGCTTGCGGGTCGGCGGCGACTTTTTCGCCCAGACTCACGCCGCTGAGGATTTCCACCAGCGCGCCTTTAGTTGCGCCCAGGCGCACCTGGCGCAGCAGCGCCAGCCCTTGCGCGTTGACGACATAGAGACCGGTCATTTCACCGCGCCGCACGAGCGCGCTGGCGGGGACGTACAGGCGCTGGTTTTTGCCAGCGGCGGCGCTGGTTCCGGCGCCCAGCGGCAGCCAGATGCGGGCGAAAGCGCCGGGCGCCGCGCCTTTCAGATTCGCGGGCAGGCTAAGGCGAACCTGCGACGTGTGCGTGGCCGCATCGACGACGGGCAGCAGTTGAACCTGCGTCGGCTGCAGCAAGCCGCTGCTCAGGCCGGGCAGTTCAACGCGCACGGCGGCGCTGTCGCTCAAACCGGCCAGCGCGCTTTGCGGCACCGCCGCTGTCACGCGCAGCGCCGAGGGGTCGTGCATCGTGACCAGCGGGCGCCCCGGCATCACCATGTCGCCCAGCGTGACCGGCACCTCGCTGACCACGCCCGCATAAGGCGCGTTCAGCGTGAAAAACCCCGACTGCGTGCGCGCCGCGCCCGCCTGCGCCTGCAGCGCCTTGACCTGGGCCTGCGCCGCCAGCCATTGCGCCTGCGCCCGGTCCAGCGCCGACTGGCTGATGTACTGCTTTTGAAACAGTTGCTGTTGGCGCTCAAAGTCTTTTGTCGCCACGTTCAAGCTGGCTTGGGCGGCTTGGACTTGCGCGTCGCTGGCGGCGGCGTTTTGGCTCGCCGCGCTGGCATCCATGCGCAGCAACTCTTGACCGGCTTTGACGCTATCGCCCGCCTTCACGCGCAGCGCGACGATGGCGCCGGGCACCTGCGCCGACAGCGTGGTCTGGCGCACGGCTTCGACGACTGCGTCCAGGCTGAGGCTGTCGCTCGCGCCTGACGATTGAACTGCCACTGTAGCCAGCGCAGGGGGGCGGGACGGTTCGGCCTTGTCAGCGGCCCAGGCCAGCGGGCTGCCCAGCAGGCTGGCCAGGGCGATCAAGGCGGCAAGGTGTTTCGGGGGCATTGGTTTCTCCTCATGGGCAGGCTGACAAGAACATGCCAGCCGGATTGTTTGATTATTTAACTATATAGCTAATTAGTCAAATTGTAGAATAATGCCATATTGCAAAACCACCATCACGATGAGGAGAGGCGCACTATGGAAAATTTACCGCCCGAGGCGCTGACTGACATCGCCGCCTACTTTCAGGCGCTGTCGGAGCCGACGCGCCTGCAAATCTTGAACCTGTTGCGGCAGCAGGAGCGCAACGTCGGGGAGCTGGCGCAGTTGTGCGGCTTCACGGCGGCCAACATCTCGCGCCACTTAACGCTGTTGACCAAGCACGGCCTGGTGGCCCGCGAGAGCCGGGGCACCAGCGCCTATTACCGCATCGCCGACGAGTCGGTGTATGAGCTGTGCGATCTGGTCTGCGGCCGCATTGTGCGCCAGATGGCCCAAACCGCCCGCAGGCAGCAGGCTTTTTCGCCGTCCGCGCCGGAGTAAGGCGCGGCTTGGGGGAAATCAGCAGTTGCTGGCGCGCTCGTACAGATGCCGCACTTTTTCGTGGCTGGCCAGATTGAGCGGGCGGTAGGGCTGCGCAATGCCGTATTTAAAAACGTGAGGCAGCTCAAAGCGCTCCAGCACCGAGGGGTCTAGCACGGACTGGTCCAGGATATGCCGTGGTTTGATCGGCCAGACGCGGTGCAGGGCGCTGGGAATCCAGTCCCAGTACCAGTCGCGCATGCTGCAGACTTCGCAGTGCTGCATGCCCGCCGCCGAAGGAAAAAGATGCAGCTGTGCGGGGTTCACCAGAATCGGCTCCGGCAGCGCCGCCGCCTCCTTGAGCATCCACTGCAGGGCAATGTCTGACAGGCGCGATTCATCGTCCGGGTAGCTGCCGCCAACATCCGAATGGTTGCCCGCAAACCAGACCTGCTCCAGCCACTGCGGCTCACCGGCGGGATACTGCACCAGTTCGCCCTCCACATTCCACGGGACGCGCGGAAAATTCTCGCGGTTTTCGTCGATGGACATGGCGTGTCGGGCATAGCGCACGCGCTTGCTCAAAAAGGTGTTGTAAAACTTCAGGTGCCACGACACCATGTGCCAGGAAAAATCGCCCTTATCGGGAAAGTCGCGGATGCTTTTGAAATTTTGCCGGAAATGCACATACAGTGCGCCCACCACGCCGATGGCCGCCAGCGCCGACAGGCTGGCGCCAAAATCCACGCCAAACACCGCTGTCAGCGCATACGCGGCAACCGCTGCAATGCCGACAAGAATGGCCAGCAAGGCCGCTACCACCACCCAGCGGAACAGGCCCGCCGAGCCCAGCGCGGCCACGGTGTCAAACACGCCGACGAAATACGGCACGGCGTTGGCCTGGCCATCGGGGCCGTTGCTGGCGTAGGTTTGGCGAAAGCGCCGCGCTTTTTCCAGCCGCTCGGCTTTGTATTTGCCGGTGTCGGGTTTGCCCGAGCCGTGCTCATAAACGCTGCCCACGGCCTCGTCGGCGATTTTGCGCAGCGCCTTGCCAAAGCGCGGCACCTTGCCGCCGTCAGCGCCCTGAGTAGGAACGCCGCAGGATGCCAAAACGCCGCCTACGCAGCGCGCCGTGTAAGCGCCTCGGCTGAAGCCAAACAGATAAATGCGGTCGCCCGGCTCGTAGTGTTTGATGATGGCTTCGTAGCAGTCGGCAATGTTGCGGCTGATGCCCGTGCCGGTGGCGCCACTGAGCATCTTGCGGTAGAGCTTGATGGGCCGGATCGGGATGCTGCCCTCGTCGTTTTCGGTGCCCAGGCCCGCGTCGTAAAAAGCGACCTGCGCGTGCGGGTCAATGTTGTTGTCGGGGTTGACGCGGGTGGCGCGGTAGAGCTTGTACACATTGCTCAGCGCCTGGTCGGGTTTTAAGCCGCCCGCCTGGCCCGTGCCGTCAGAAAAGATGAGGATATTTTTCGCCATGATGCCGCTTTGCCGGAGTTTTTTAACCCGCCGATTTTGCACTGTTAAAAACCCGGAAACCGCTTATTTCTGGTGGCTGCTGGCCAGCGCGAAAGGCCACCAGAATGCCACCACCAGCCGCAATGCGGTTGAGCGGCAGCTGGCGCAGGCCGTGGCTCTCTCTTGGCGGGCCAAGCTGGTCACTTTGCGCTGAGTTCAGCCGCCCGGCGCTCAGATGTTCTTCTTGCCTTGCAGCAGCTTGGCCTTGTCGGAGGCGCTGTAGTGGTCAAAATGGCCTTGCGCAGCCGCAACGCGGCGGTGCGCCATGCGGATGGCTTCGATTTTTCCGGCTGGAGCCAGGCGCGAGACCAATTTTTCCAGCGCCGTGCTGCCGCATTGCGGGCAGGCGGGCGT
>CAIYKK010000342.1 GCA_903926695.1 uncultured Burkholderiales bacterium | reverse complement strand
CGTTCTACAAATTATCCATCTTGCGCGAAAAGCCCCGTCCTTCAGGGCGGGGATTCAGGACTGCCGCCAACTTCATCGCCATCGCCTACCTGCGCATGTCCAAACTCAAGCACTTGCCGGGCAATCCCTTGAACCGGCAGCGGCACAGGCCTCCGGGCTAATCCACCGCTGTGCCTGATGTCAAGTTCCACACGAAACGGCATAGAGCCCAGTTGCTTGTCAAACTAAGAAAAGTATTATTTTCAAGTTTTGCAGTTTCAAATGAAAACATAAATTCACATCCAAAATAAAAGTATTATACTATACTATTTCTAATAAAGTCTAATGATGTATGAGCAACTTTATATTTGAACGTGCCGACGGCAGTCAGCGCAGTGTCCAGGGCTATAAATATGCAAAACCCAAAGCAGGAACCCAGCAATACGATAAAACCCGCTACAAGGAAGCTGATCTTCCGAATAAAGTCGATTTGAGAAAACAGCTCACGCCGGTTGAAAATCAGGGCGATACCAACAGCTGCACCGCCAATGCGGTGGCGGGCGCCTACGAATATCTGGCAAAAATGCACACCGGCGAAGACTACGATGTCAGCCGGATGTTTATTTATTACAACGCCCGCTATCTTGGTACCGATGACGAGTCCGACATTGACGATAACGGCAGCTGCATTGAGCAAGCCATTGAAGGTTTGAAGGAATATGGCGCATGTTCCGAAGAAACCTATCCTTTCAGTAAAAAGCTGGTCAACAAAGAGCCGCACCAAGAAGCGTACGACGAAGCTGCCGAGTTTCTGATTGAAGAGGCGGCGCTGGTGCCCACCAAGCTGTATGCGTGGAAACACAGCCTGGCCGAGGGGTATCCGATTATTTTTGGCATCAATTTATACCAGTCCTTTGACAAGCAGCGCAAAAAAGGTCTGGTGCCGACGCCTTCTGCTTCGGAGGCCTCGCGCAAGGATCACGGCGGCCATGCCATGCTGGCAGTTGGTTATTCTGATCAAGACAAGGTTTTTATTGTCCGCAATTCTTGGGGTGAAGAGTGGGGTGACAGCGGCTACTGCTACATTCCTTATGATTATTTGATGAATTCCAACTTCAATGATGGCGATTCCTGGATTATCAAACAACTTGAAAATGTCGATTTTGACAATCAGGAATGCTGGGACGACAGCGATGAGTCGGTTGTCGGCGATTACGAGTCCGAGCTGGCCAACATGAGCGAAGATGATTATCAAGAAATGCTTGATGCGATGGGCGACCATTCGGTTGAATACCGGATTGCGCTGCTGTTTCTTCAGGTGGCCAATGCCGATGGCAATTTGAGCGACGAAGAATACGATGCGATTGCGACTTACATGGCGGAGACCATGGAAAAGCTCGGCGTCGATATGAACGCTGAAAAGATACTGCGCTATGCCGTCAGGGATATAAAAAACACGGAGCTGATTGAAGAGTCCGTGACGTTGCTGGGCGAGTATTTTTCCAGCGAGATGCTGGCAAAAATTGTCAGCGATCTGGTCAGCGTGGTCGGTGTGGATGGTTTGACAAAACGCGAAACCAGCTCGATTGATAAACTCGTTCAAGCCTGGCAGGTAGAAAAAGACGAAGAAGAAGAAGAAGAAGAAGAAGAAGAAGAAGAAGAGGAAGACGACGACGAAGACGAAGAAGAAGAAGACGAGGACGAGGACGAGGACGAGGACGAGGACGAGGAAGAAGAAGAAGAGGAAGAAGAAGAGGAGGACAAGTGAGGCGAGGGACGAAAAAAATAGTTTGATTTTTCAAGGGCGCGAACTGTTTCTAATTGAGTTGCGCTTTCACGCAGCTTGAGCCGCAAGATGAGGAAGTCTGATTGAGCGGGCCATAAACTAGCCGAATGCAGCACACCGCCTCGCTTTCCAAAAAACTCATCCGTATCGGTGCCAGCCTGCTCCTCGTGGCGCTGGCCTCCATCGGCCTGACGCTGTGGGTGACCTGGCAGCTCGAAGGCGGCGCGGCGGCGGTCAACGAAGCCGGGCGCATGCGCATGCAGACCTGGCGCCTGACCAGCGCCGTGCATGAAGGCATGAACCGGCCCGAGCTGCAGCGCCTGGTGGGCCGCTTTGATGACAGTTTGGCCGTGCTGCGCACTGGCGACCCGTCGCGGCCCCTGTTTGTGCCGTGGGACGAGTCGGTCAGAAAAGAATTCGCCGTCGTCGAAACGCTCTGGGGCCAGCAGCGCCAGCAGTGGCTGACCGAACCCGGCCCGTCGGTGGAAGTTTCGCTGCAGGCGGCGGGCGATTTTGTCGAGGCGATTGACCGCTTTGTGCTGGCGATTGAAAAGCACCTGTCGCGGCTGACGGCGATTCTCAACCTGTTCCAGTTCGCCATGATGGCGCTGGCCGTCGGCGGCGCGGTCATCATGCTCTACACCGGCTACCTGTATGTGATCAGCCCGCTGGGGCGGCTGCGCGAGGGCTTGGGTCAGGTGGAGGCGGGCGAATTCACGACCCGCATTGAAGTCGATACCGAGGACGAATTTGGCCAAGTGGCCGCCGGTTTCAACCGCATGGCGGCGACGCTGGCCTCGCTTTATGAAGGGCTGGAATCCCAGGTCGAGGCCAAAACCCGGCGCATTGAAGCCCAGCGCATGCGCCTTGAAGCGCTGTACGAAGTCAGCGCCTTTCTGGCCCAGGCCGCCAGCATCGAGGAGCTGGCGCGTGGTTTTGCCCAGCGCGTGCGCACCCTGATGAAGGCCGATGCGGGCGCGGTGCGCTGGTCTGACGACGCCAGCGAGCGTTATTTGATACTGGCTTCCGACTGCTTTCCGCAGGAAATGCTGGAAGAAGAACGCAGCCTGCTGGCGGGTGCCTGCGCCTGCGGCAATCTGAAACCCGAGTCGCGTACCCGCGTCATTCCCATCCTGAACCATGAAGAAATGCCGCTGCGCCACTGCGCCAAGGTCGGTTATCAGAGCGTGGTCAGCGTGCCGATCCGGCTCCAGCACCGCCTGCTCGGCGAGTTCAACCTGTTTTTCCGCAGCGCGGTGGCGTTGAGCGCCGAAGAAACCGAGCTGCTGGACGCGCTGGCCAGCCATTTGGCCAGCGCGCTCGAAAGCCTGCGCGCCGCCGCGCTGGCCCGCGAAGCCGCCGTCGCCGAAGAACGCGCCCTGCTGGCCCGCGAGCTGCACGACTCCATCGCGCAGTCGCTGGTGTTTTTGAAAATCCAGGTCCAGCTGCTGCGCAGTGCGTCGCAAAAAGGCCAGGCCGCGCAGATGAACCAGGCGCTGGACGAGCTGGACACCGGCCTGCGCGAAAGCATCAGCGACGTGCGCGAGCTGCTGGTGCATTTCCGCACCCGCACGAATACCGACGACATTGAACAGGCGCTGCAGGAAACGCTGCAGAAATTCCGCCACCAAACCGGCCTGCAAGCCCATTTGACGATTCACGGCGACGGCCTGCCGCTGCCCGCCGATGTGCAGGTGCAGGTGCTGCATGTGCTGCAGGAAGCGCTGTCGAATGTGCGCAAGCACGCCGGGGCCAGCCGGGTCGATCTGGAAGTCGTCAAAGGCGAACGCTGGCGCTTTAGCGTGCGCGACAATGGCGTCGGTTTTGACGCCAGCCAGGGCCGCGGCCCCTCGCATGTCGGCATGAAAATCATGCACGAGCGCGCCAGCGGCATCGGTGCCGAAGTGAGCGTTGTGTCCGAAGCGGGCCAGGGCACGACCACCACGCTGACGCTGCCCACGCACCCGGCGACGCGGGGCGGCACAGCCAGCGCCAGCTCCGGCCCCGATCACCCAGCCCTCGCCGCCCTGATGCGCGGCCCCTGAAAGAAAAAACCATGACGCCAATTCAACTGCTGGTGGTGGACGACCACAACCTGTTCCGCCGGGGCTTGATTGCCCTGCTGTCGCTGGACGAGCGCTTCGAGGTCAGCGGCCAGGCCGGAGACATCGGCGAGGCGCTGCGTTGTGTCGAGCGCAGTGCGCCCGACTTGGTGCTGCTGGACAACCACCTGCCCGGCGTGCTGGGCGTGGACGGCATCGCCTCGCTCAAGGCGCTGGCGCCGGAGATGCGCATTTTGATGCTGACCATGAGCGAAAACGAAAACGATCTGGCCGCCGCGCTGCAAGCCGGGGCCGACGGTTACCTGCTCAAAACCGTTGAGCTGGACCATTTGGCGGGCTACATCCTTCAGGTGCTGGCGGGCGAATCGGTGGTCAGCCCGGAAATGATGACCAAGTTAATAACCGCCTTCCGGGCCAAGGGGCCGCAAGCCGCCGCCCCCGCCGATGCGCCGACGCCCGCCCGCGACACCTCGGGGTTGAGCCTGCTCTCGGCCCGCGAGCGCGAAGTGCTGGCGCTGATTGCCCAGGGCGACAGCAACAAGGTCATTGCCCGCAAGCTCGACATTGCCGAAACCACGGTGAAAATTCACGTCCAGCATATTTTGCGCAAGCTGCAATTGAGTTCGCGGGTGCAGGCGGCGGTTTATGCGGCTGGGTGTGAGTTGGGTTGAGCGATTGCGCGCCGTGTCATAAACGCCTAGAATGTAGATACCTCAACGTATATCTACAACTCACCATGATGAACCTGCAAATTGCCCAATGGGGAAACAGCCTGGCTGTACGCATCCCTGCCGACTATGTGCGCCAGATTGGCGTCAAGAAAGGCGACCAGCTCCAAGCCCATCTGGGCGCTGATGGCGCGCTGAACCTGCGCCCGGCGCCGTGGAGCCGCAAAGCCTTTGCGCAGGAACTGGCCCGCCACACCCAGGCGCTGCCTATGGGCGCGTCGGTCATGGAGCAGTTGCGCCAAGAGGCGCGGTACTGATGCTGTACGTGGATACGAGCGTGCTGGTGGCGCTATGCACCCACGAGGGCAAGAGCGCCGATGTGCTCAAGTGGTACGCCGGCTGTACCGAGGAATTGGCCTCTGCCGCTTGGTGCGTGACCGAGTTCGCCAGCGCCATGGGGCTCAAGCAGCGCACCGGGCAACTGACGCAGGAACAGGCGCAAACCGCCTGGATGCAGTTCGAGCGCGTGTGCGCCAATGACCTGCAGTTGCTGCCGGTGGAAGTCATGACGTTCCACAAGGCGGCCCTGCTGACCATGGACGCGGCTGCCGGATTGCGTGCGGGCGATGCCCTGCACCTTGCCTGCGCCATGCAGGCCAAGGCGCAGGGAATAGTGACGCTGGATGCGGTGCTGGCCAAAAACGCCAAACGGGTCAAGGTGAAGCCGGTGATGATTTGAATGAATCATAAACAGCGATTCGCCAGCGCCCCCGGTGCCGGGCGAAGCACCTGCCGCGCCGGCTGCCCGCGACGACTCAGGCGTGGCCCTGCTCTCGGCCCGCGAGCGCGAAGTGCTGGCGCTAATTGCCCAGGGCGACAGCAACAAGGTGATTGCCCGCAAGCTCGACATTGCCCAAACCACGGTGAAAATTCACGTCCAGCATATTTTGCGCAAGCTGCAATTGACTTCGCGGGTTCAGGCCGCTGTTTATGCGGCTGGGTGTGAGCCGGTTTAAACTGGATTAAGCATCATAAAACAAAAAGGAAAACCCATGAGCCAGCTACTGATTAACGATTATCTCAACCAGCTCGATGTTATTAAAAAAGTCAGCGGCAGCCAGCGCGAAACGATTATCCGCGAAGCATTTAAAGATTTACTCAAAGCCTGGGGCAAGCCGCAAGGGCTGACTTTTCTGGCCGAATATCCGCTCAAAACTGCGTTTAAAACTAATATTGCCGTCGATGGTGCGCTGCTGCACGAATTACGCATGCCGCTGGGTTATTGGGAAGCCAAAGATGCCGACGATGATTTAAATGCCGAAGTTGCTAAAAAATTTCGCAAAGGCTATCCGCAAGACAACATCATTTTCAGCGACGACGCGGTGGCTGTATTGTGGCAAAACCGCCAGGAAGTGCTGCGCTGCAAAATTTCAGAAGACCGGGCCGACACCGACGCGCTGGCGAAACTGCTCAAACTCTTTTTCAGCTTTGAGCGGCCAGAAATTGCCAGTTTCCGCGCCGCCGTGGAGCAATTTAAAACCGATTTGCCCGCCGTGCTGGACGCGCTGCGCAAAATGATTGAAACCGCCCACGACGCGAACGCCAGTTTCCGGCAGGCGGAAGAAAAATTTCTGCTCCACGCGCAGGAAGCCATTAACCCGGCGCTGAACGAGGCGGACGTGCGCGAAATGCTGATTCAGCATATTTTGACCGAGGAGATTTTCTCCAAAGTATTTGACGACTCGGATTTTCACCAGCACAACAATGTGGCGCGTGAGCTGTATGCGCTGGAAAGCGCTTTTTTCACCGGCGCGCTGAAAAAACAAACCTTGAAAGGGCTGGAATCGTATTACGCCGCGATTCGCAGCGCCGCCGCGCAAATTGCCAGCCACAGCGAAAAGCAGACGTTTTTAAAAGTCATTTACGAAAATTTCTACAAGGTTTATAACGCCAAAGCCGCCGACCGGCTGGGCGTGGTTTATACACCGGGCGAGATTGTGCGTTTTATGATTGACGGGGCCGACTGGCTGTGTGAAAAGCACTTTGGTAAAAACCTGATTGACAAAGACGTGGATATTCTCGATCCGGCGACGGGCACGGGGACGTTTATTTGCGAGTTGCTGGAGCATTTTCGCGGCCAGCCGAAAAAGCTGGCGCATAAATACGCGCACGAGCTGCACGCCAACGAAGTCGCCATCCTGCCGTATTACGTGGCGAATCTGAATATCGAAGCGACTTACGCGGCGATTACCGGGCGCTACGAAGAATTTCCAAGTTTGTGTTTTGTCGATACGCTGGACAACGTGGGTCTGCACACCGCCGCCAAAGGCGTGAGCGCTGATTTATTTGGCAGCGTCAGCGAGGAAAACGTGGCGCGCATCAAGCGCCAGAACAGCAAGAAAATCAGCGTGGTGATTGGGAATCCGCCCTACAACGCGAATCAGGCGAATGAAAACGATAACAACAAAAATCGCGAATATCCCAGCATCGACGCCCGCATCAAGCAAACCTATATTGCCGAAAGTACGGCGCAGAAAACCAAGCTGTACGATATGTATGCCCGGTTTTTCCGCTGGGCCAGCGACCGGCTGGACGCGAACGGAATTTTGGCGTTTGTGACCAATCGCAGTTTTATTGAAAGCCGCACGTTTGACGGGTTTCGCAAAACGGTGGCGCAGGAGTTTGCCGATATTTATGTGGTGGATTTGGGCGGCGACGTGCGCGCCAATCCGAAACTCAGCGGCACCAAGCACAATGTGTTTGGGATTCAAACCGGCGTGGCGATCAGTTTTATGGTCAAGCGCGTCGGCCATGCCAAAGACACGCCGCGCCCGGCCCGCGTGCATTATCTGCGCCGCCCGGAGCTGGAAACCGCTGAGGAAAAACTGGCGTTTTTAGCCAGCCACCCAATGCGCCGCTTGGATTTTGATGAGCAGCGGCCAAATGAGCAGGGAAACTGGTTGCAGGCAGGGAGTGACGAGTTTGAGGAAATGTTGCCCCTAGCTGACCGTGCAACGAAGAACGCTAAGTCATCCAAAGATGAGCAAGCGATATTTAAGCTCTATTCCCTTGGCGTTTCGACCAATCGCGATGAGTGGCTGTACGCAGACGATCCCGAATCCCTTAAGGCGAAGGTGAGCTATTTCGTCGAAAAATATGAAGCACAGCCCCTCAATACTGAGTTTTCCCAATCGATCAAATGGTCGCGGAATTTGAAGCGACGTTTTGTACAGGGGAGACGTGAACAGTTTGAAGGCCGTCGCATCGTCAACGCGGTCTACCGACCGTTCAATTCGACTTGCTTTTACGACTCGGATCTCTATGTGGATGAGGCTGGGTCTAAAGACTCGGTTTTTCCGCTTGATAAAGCGGCAGGGTTGATAAATAAGTTGATTATGTTTTGCGGACATCCACAAATTCCGCTGGCCGTACATGCGGTTGGATGTATTCCTGATGCCGGATATGCATCGAGAGCAACGCAGTCCTTCCCTCGCTGGATTCATACACCGGATGCAACCGTCGATAACATCACCGATTGGGCACTCGATAAATTCACCACCCATTACGCCACCGAAACCGGCAAAGGCAAAACCGCCCGGAAAATCACCAAAGAAGCGATTTTTCATTACTGCTACGCGGTGCTGCACGATCCGATTTACCGCGAAAAGTACGCGCAAAATTTAAAACGCGAATTCCCGCGCATTCCGCTGTACGGCGCATTGCTTGCCGATTTCTGGCAATGGGCGGGTTGGGGCGAGGCGCTGATGGCGCTGCATATCGGCTACGAAACCGCCGCGCCGTTCGCCCTCGCCCGCACCGACCAGCCCGACGCCAAAGCCCGCGCCGCCGGTCTGCCGCCCAAAGCCATGCTGCGCGCCGACCCGGCAGCGGGCACGATTGCGCTGGACAGCGAAACCACTCTGCACGGCATCCCGCCCGAAGCGTGGACTTATAAGCTCGGCAACCGCAGCGCGCTCGACTGGGTGCTGGATCAATACAAAGAAAAAAAGCCCAAAGACCCGACCATCCGCGAAAAGTTCGACAGCTACCGCTTCGCCGATTACAAGGAAAAAGTGATTGATTTGCTCCAGCGCGTCACCACCGTGAGCGTGGAAACGGTGGCGCTGGTGGCCGCCATGAAGGCCGCCCGGCGCTAGGGCGGCCCATAGTTCTTTAGAACTACGCGGGCGGCCCCCGCCTAGTTCCTTTCAGCGCTTTGCCACGTTCCAACGGCGGATAGGCAAAGCCCTAGAAAAACCCGACAGTCACACCATGTTTCCTGGAGAAAAAAAACATGGCCTCTGACTTGAGTAATTCACGGCGCGCCTGGTCCGTGCTCATCGTCAGCACGCTGGCCTTTACCGTCTGCTTCATGGTCTGGATGATGTTCGGCGTCATCGGCATCCCGATCAAGAAAATGCTCGGCCTCAACGCTACCGAGTTCGGCCTGCTCACGGCCATGCCGGTGCTGACCGGCTCGCTGAT
>CAIYKK010000341.1 GCA_903926695.1 uncultured Burkholderiales bacterium | reverse complement strand
TGCCGCCTCGTCCAGAATCACGCGGCCCTGTTTGCCGCGCAGGTTGCGCGGCTTGGAGCTGAGCGCCGTGATGCGGTTGCCGCTGGCGAACTTGATGGAAAAGGCAAAGACCGACTTCTTTTCTTCGCCTTCGAGCCAAACCTCCTCCGACACCTCGATGGCCTCGGCCACGCTGTTGAAGTGTTCAGCCCACTGGGCGCAGTCGAGAATGAACTCAATGGCCATATCCTTCACGTAACCGATGTACCAAACATCCTGACCGCTCGCCGCCGCCGCGCACAGCACCGAGTCGCAGGCCTCGGCCCAGCTCAGGCCGATACGGCGCGACTTTTCCACGACCTTGACCTGCGCCTTATCGGCTAGCCAGCGCTGCTGATAGGGCAGCAGCACGGCGGGCACGCGTGACGCGAACCTGTAGTCGGCCTGCACGCCCAGCGCCCGCATCTCGGGCGTGATGATGCTGGCGCTGCTCATGCTTTCTTGGCCTCTGGGATGCCCAAAATCTTGGTGCGGATCAGCTCGACGGCCTCATCGCTCAGGCCGGCCTTCTTGGCGGTCTTAGCCACATCGGTGGCGACCTTGGCCGCTTCGGCGGCAATGAGCTTGCGCAGGTTGATCGCCTTGTCCACCGCCAGCTTGTCGGCGCTGGCAAAGTCCTTGAGCGCCTTGCCCAGGAACATCAGGTCTTCGGGCGAGGCCACGTCCAAATCGCCGATGGTTTTGAAGGCCACCACGCGCAGCATCTCCAGCAGCATGCGGCCCACGTCGCCATCGGGCTCCTTGCCCAGCTTGTCCACCCAGACGGCGGCCACCTGAGTGGCCTGGCGGTAGTCCTCCATGCGCTCACGGGCATTTTTGACATAGCGCCCGATGGACGAGCGCGACGCTTCGCCGCCCAGCGCCTCGACCAGCTGCACGATTTCGGCAATCGTGGCGCGGCCCTCACGCACCGCCGTGTCCACCGCCTGCTTGATGGCCGGGTCCAGCTTGGTGACGTTGCTCGGGCGCGACGGCGTGCGCTTAAAGGTGCTTTTATCGGCCATAGAACACGCTCAGGGCATCGGCTTTTTAACGCCCGGCACGCTGGCGCGCCCGGCGGCCACGTCCGCGCCACGGGTGGACAGCGTGGCCAGCGTCACGTCGCCCACGGTGCGCGCCGTCACCAGCACCTGCTCGGCCAGCCAGGCAATGTCGGTGCGCACCTGGTCAATGCTGGCGTTGTGGCCGTAAATCTGGCCGATGGCGTCGCGCAGCAAAAAGGCGTTGGCGCTGTAGCCCGGTGTTTCATTCAGCACCAGCAGCACCGAGAGGCGACGGTCTTCGGTCAGGGCAATGGCATAGGTGTTCATGGTCATTTGGCCTTCAGCAAAAAATCTTCAATTCGGTTCAGCGACTGGCGGATCGTGTGCCACTCGCGCTGGGTGGCTTCCTGGTTCGCTTTGATGGCTTTCATGTCGCCCTGCAGCTCGCTGATTTCGTCCTGGCTGGGCATGTACTTGAGCGTTTGCTCCACGGTCGTGACCCGGCTGGTCAGTTCGGTCATCTTGAGGATGTGCTCGGCAATGCGGTTGCTCAGGGCGGTCTCGACGGCCTTGATGTGCTGGGCGTTGTCCTTGTCGCGGGTTGCAAAATAGGTGTAGCCAAACACCGCCAGCGTGCCCAGCGCGTTGAGCACGCCCAACCAAAACCGGCCTGCGTCGTAATCAATCGTCATGGCGCGCCCTCCTGGCGGTTCGCCATTTGATTGATCACCGCGTTTTTTTCGCGTGAGCCGCGACTGGAGCCAAATTCAAACTGGTGCGCATCGCGCAGGCACAGCCCGAAAATGCTGGCGACGGTGGACAGCAGGCCCACCACCTCGCCCGGAATGTCCTTGCGGAAAAACGTCAGCACCACCAGGCAGGCCACCAGCCCGATCACATCGCCCAGCACCATCAAGTCGGCCCGCAGGCTTGGGCGCGTCTGGCCTTGGCCCGTCATGCCAGGATGCCTTTGGCGTAGCGCGTGTTCTGGCCCGGCGCAAAGATGGCGGTCAGCACGTCGCGGCGCGGGTCTTCCAGCCTTGAGTCGGGAATTGCAAAATGCACCCAGCTGCCTTCGTAAATCAGCTGGTCAAAACCGATGGGGGAGTCCAGAAGCGCCTGGCAGATTTGCTGGGGCGTGCCATAGCCGGGGCAGATGAAATCAGCGGCCAGACCCAGCAGGTGCGCCGACTGCGGGGCACCACCGATCAGGCGATTGACATCCGCGCTCCGGTAGCCCGAGGTGATGACGATGGGATGCCCGCCGAGCAGGAGGCGGATTTGCTCCAAAGCGCAGGCCAGGCGACGCAGGTTCTCTCGGTAGCCCGGCAGTGGGACGTTGCGCAGTCCGGCCCGCGCAGCGGCTTGCGAGACAGTCAGCTCGGAGAGGTCGAAGTGCTCGGAGAGCGGGTCGGTGTTTGAGGTCATGCACGCACTTTGCCGCGCGCGCACGAAAGAGGCTATTAAAGGCGTTTAGCTTGTCAGCGCGTCACGCCCGATGTTTTTGCATCATCCACGATAAGCCGCTTTCTCTCGCTGTCCACCCAAAACGTGACAGGTGTGCCTTTTTGCTCTCCAAGCAATGGGTCTAGCTGGTTGTTCATGGCATCTGCAAACACGCTGGAGACGATTGCAACCGGAGTCAGTTTCAGCATTTCCTTGGCTGAAAACTGATTGCCCACAAACGTGTAAATCTTGGCAAATTCACACGGCTTCGTGC
>CAIYKK010000340.1 GCA_903926695.1 uncultured Burkholderiales bacterium | reverse complement strand
GCGGACGTGGTGAAATTGGTAGACACGCTATCTTGAGGGGGTAGTGGCGAAAGCTGTGCGAGTTCGAGTCTCGCCGTCCGCACCAAATTGATGAGCATTGGCAGCAGCGCTCTGGCGATGCTCAGGGCACCAAGAAAAATTGGTAGAAACTGTTCAGCTAATCTAGCGTGGGTAGTTGTACCAAAAATTTTCAGAACTTGAATTCACGATGAACCTTGATCAATACCTTCCTGTTCTTTTGTTTATTTTGGTCGGTGTCGGTGTTGGCGTATTACCCCAGGTGCTAGGGCGTTTGTTGGGTCCGGTGCGACCCGATAGTGAAAAAAATTCCCCTTATGAGTGCGGCTTTGAAGCTTTTGAAGATGCACGCATGAAATTTGATGTGCGCTATTACCTAGTCGCGATTCTTTTCATTCTTTTTGATCTTGAGATCGCCTTCCTTTTCCCGTGGGCTGTTGCTCTCAAGGAAATCGGTCCGGTGGGTTTCTGGTCTGTCATCATTTTCTTGGGCATCCTGGTCGTAGGCTTTATCTATGAGTGGAAAAAAGGTGCGTTGGACTGGGAATAAAAGACCTCACGGGTTTTGCCAAAAAAGGTACGGTTATGTCACTTGAAGGTGTTTTCAAAGAAGGCTTTATGACCACGAGTTACGACTCGGTGGTCAACTGGGCCAAGACCGGATCGCTCTGGCCGATGACCTTTGGTCTGGCCTGCTGTGCCGTCGAAATGATGCATGCTGGTGCCGCGCGTTACGATATTGACCGCTTTGGAATGCTGTTTCGCCCGAGTCCGCGCCAGTCGGATTTGATGGTGGTCGCTGGTACGCTGTGCAACAAGATGGGCCCGGCCCTGCGCAAGGTGTATGACCAGATGGCTGAGCCTCGTTGGGTGATTTCCATGGGTTCCTGCGCCAATGGTGGTGGCTATTACCACTACAGTTATTCCGTGGTTCGCGGCTGCGACCGTGTTGTGCCGGTCGATGTCTATGTGCCCGGCTGCCCGCCCACAGCAGAAGCACTGCTCTACGGCATCATTCAGTTGCAGCAAAAAATCCGCCGCACCAACACGATTGCGAGGGCTTGATGTTGCTGTCTTCTCCCCCTGTTTCCATTTCAAAGCTGGCTGAAACCCTTGCTGCGGTTCTTGGCAGTAAAGCCAAAAGTGTCAAAATTGCGCTTGGCGAAGTTACCGTGACAGTGGCTGCTACCGACTATCTGGCGGTTGCAGCCCTGTTGCGCGATGCGCCCGGCTGCAAGTTCGAGCAGTTGATTGACCTATGTGGTTTGGATTATTCTGAATACAAAGATGGTCAGTATGACGGCTTCCGCTATTGCGTAGCCTCGCATCTGCTGTCGGTCAGCTTGAACCAGCGAGTGCGCCTCAAAGCTTTCTGTCCTAATGATGACTTTCCAGTGGTCGATTCGGTCAACGGCATCTGGAATTCGGCCAACTGGTTCGAGCGCGAAGCGTTTGACCTGTACGGTATCATTTTTGAGGGCCATGCCGACCTGCGCCGCATACTGACCGACTACGGTTTCATCGGCCACCCTTTCCGCAAGGACTTCCCGACGACCGGCTACGTGGAAATGCGCTATGACGCCGAACAAAAACGTGTGATTTATCAGCCCATCACCATTGAGCCCCGCGAAACCACGCCTCGCGTGATCCGCGAGGATAACTATGGCGGCCTTCAATAAGCGCTTCCCGCAAGAGATACGACATGGCTGAAATCAAAAACTATACGCTCAATTTCGGACCGCAGCACCCTGCGGCTCATGGCGTTCTGCGCCTGGTGCTTGAACTCGACGGCGAGGTGATCCAGCGCGCTGACCCGCACATTGGCCTACTGCACCGCGCTACAGAAAAGCTCGCCGAAACCAAGACCTATATTCAGTCGCTGCCCTACATGGACCGGCTCGATTACGTCTCGATGATGTCCAACGAGCATGCCTATTGTTTGGCCATTGAAAAAATGATAGGTGTTGAGGTGCCGATTCGCGCGCAGTACATCCGTGTGATGTTCTCCGAGATTACGCGTCTGCTCAACCACCTGATGTGGCTGGGTGCGCACGGGCTGGACTGCGGCGCGATGAACATGTTGATCTACTGCTTCCGCGAGCGCGAAGTGCTGTTTGATATGTACGAAGCGGTCTCGGGTGCGCGCAGGCATGCGGCCTATTTCCGACCGGGCGGCGTGTACCGTGACCTGCCGGACACGATGGCGCAGTACAAGGTCAACAAAATTCGCAATGCCAAAGCCGTTGATGCTCTAAACGAGAACCGCCAAGGTTCACTGCTCGATTTTATCGACGATTTCGTAAAGAAATTTCCCAAGCTGGTGGACGAGTACGAAACCCTGCTGACCGACAACCGCATCTGGAAACAGCGCACCGTCGGCGTCGGCGTGGTCTCGCCCGAGCGTGCTTTGAATCTGGGCTTTACCGGCCCGATGCTCCGTGGTTCAGGTTTTGCCTGGGATTTGCGCAAGCAGCAGCCTTACGAAGTCTATGACAAGATGGATTTCGACATCCCGGTGGGAAAAACCGGCGACTGCTATGACCGCTACTTGGTGCGCGTCGCCGAAATGCGCGAGTCCAACAAAATTATCCGCCAGTGCGTGGACTGGCTGCGCGTCAATCCTGGCCCGGTGATCACGAACAACCACAAGGTTGCTCCGCCGGATCGCGAATCGATGAAATCCAACATGGAAGAGTTGATTCACCATTTCAAACTCTTCACCGAAGGTTTTCATGTGCCCGAAGGCGAGGCTTATGCCTCCGTCGAACACCCCAAGGGTGAGTTTGGCATCTACATCGTTAGTGATGGAGCCAACAAGCCTTACCGCCTGAAGATTCGTCCACCCGGCTTTGTACATCTGGCTGCCATGGATGAAATGTCCCGTGGTCACATGATTGCCGACGCGGTGGCCGTGATCGGCACCATGGACATTGTGTTCGGTGAAATTGACCGCTAAAACCGCATGACTTCTTCCATCATTTCTGAATCTACCAAAACGCGTCTTGATCGCGAAGTTGCAAAATACCCTGTGGACCAGCGGCAGTCAGCCGTGATGGCCTGCCTGCAGATCGTGCAGGAAGAGCAGGGCTTTGTCAGCGCCGAGAGCGAAGCGCTGCTGGCCAACTACTTGGGCATGGCACCGATTGCGGTGCATGAAGTTACCAGCTTCTACAACATGTATAACCAGCGGCCGGTGGGAAAATACAAGCTCAATGTTTGCACCAACCTGCCATGCCAGCTACGTGATGGCTACCAGGCGCTCCACCACATCGAGAAAAAACTGGGTATTGTCATGGGTGAGACCACGACCGATGGCCTGTTCACGCTGCAGCAGTCGGAATGTCTGGGTGCCTGCGCCGATTCCCCCGTCATCCTGGTCAACGACATCTCCATGTGCAGCTTCATGAGCAACGAAAAACTCGACCAGCTCATCGATGGTCTCAAATCGGCGGAGGCTAAAGTCTGATGACGCTTCTATCTTCTTCTAAAGACAAGGCGGCAGTCCAAGCTGTGCTGTCACAGTTTGCCTCCACAGGTGTGCAAACTTGTTTTCACAACCGGCATATCAACCCGCAAATTCTGGCTGATCTCGACGGCAGCAACTGGCATCTGAAAGACTATGAAGCCCGTGGCGGCTACCAAGCCCTGCGAAAAATTCTCGGCCAGGACGGCGGTCCCGGCATGACGCCTGACCAAGTGATTGCCGAAGTCAAGGCCAGCGGCCTGCGCGGCCGGGGCGGTGCGGGTTTTCCGACCGGCCTGAAGTGGAGCTTCATGCCGCGCCAGTTTCCGGGCCAGAAATACCTGGTCTGCAACTCGGACGAGGGCGAGCCGGGTACCTGCAAAGACCGCGACATCATGCAGTACAACGCGCACAGCGTGATTGAAGGCATGGCGATTGCGGCCTACGCGATGGGCATCAGCGTGGGTTACAACTACATCCACGGCGAGATTTTTGCCACCTACCAGCGTTTTGAAGCAGCGCTCGAAGAAGCCCGCGCCGCTGGTCTGCTCGGCAACGGCATTCTCGGCAGCAGCTTTAACTTTCAGTTGCATGCAGCGCACGGTTTTGGCGCTTATATCTGCGGCGAAGAAACTGCTTTACTCGAATCGCTGGAAGGCAAAAAAGGCCAGCCGCGCTTCAAGCCACCATTTCCTGCCAGCTTTGGTCTGTATGGTAAACCGACGACCATCAATAACACAGAAACTTTTGCGGCTGTCCCATGGATCATCCGCAACAGCGGTCCAGCCTATCTGGAATGTGGCAAGCCCAATAACGGTGGCACCAAAATCTATTCAGTTTCAGGCGATGTGGAGTTGCCCGGCAACTATGAAGTGCCTATGGGCACATCGTTTGCCAAGCTGCTCGAACTCGCTGGTGGCGTGCGCAAGGGCCGCACACTGAAAGCCGTCATCCCCGGCGGTTCGTCCTCGCCCGTCCTACCTGCTTCCATCATGATGGAATGCACGATGGATTACGACTCGATTGCCAAGGCTGGCTCTATGTTGGGCTCTGGTGCTGTGATCGTCATGGACGACAGCCGCTGCATGGTGGAGTCGCTGAAGCGCCTGTCCTACTTTTACATGCACGAATCCTGCGGTCAATGCACGCCTTGCCGTGAAGGTGTGGGCTGGCTGTCGCGTGTTGTGGATCGCATCCACAACGGACTGGGCCGTCAGAGCGACATCGATTTGCTCAATTCCGTGGCGGACAATATTCAAGGCCGCACGATTTGCGCGCTGGGTGATGCTGCAGCTATGCCTGTGCGCGCCATGATCAAGCACTTCCGTCATGAGTTTGAGGCCATGATCCAGAAGAATACGCCTCAGGCGGTCGCACCTCAGTGCGCAGTTCACAACCACGCCCCAGCGCAGTCTTGAGACGCCGAAAGAAAACATATGGTTGAAATAGAACTCGACGGCCGGAAGGTGGAAGTGCTCGAAGGCAGCACTGTCATGCATGCTGCTGAAAAGGCAGGCACCTATATTCCACATTTCTGCTATCACAAGAAGCTGAGCATTGCGGCCAACTGCCGCATGTGCTTGGTGGATGTGGAAAAAGCACCCAAGCCAATGCCTGCCTGCGCCACGCCCGTGACGCAGGGCATGATCGTGCGCACCAAGAACGACAAAGCCATCAAAGCCCAGAAGAGCGTGATGGAGTTCCTGCTGATCAACCATCCCCTGGACTGTCCGATTTGCGATCAAGGCGGTGAATGCCAGTTGCAGGATCTGGCTGTGGGCTATGGCGCAGGCGAATCGCGCTACGAGGAAGAAAAGCGCGTCGTTTTCCATAAGGAAGTCGGCCCGCTGATCTCCATGGAAGAAATGAGCCGCTGCATCCATTGCACCCGCTGCGTGCGCTTTGGCCAGGAAATCGCTGGCGTGATGGAGCTGGGCATGTCGCATCGCGGCGAACATGCAGAAATCGAAACCTTTGTTGGCATGTCGGTGGACTCAGAGTTGTCGGGCAACATGATTGACCTGTGCCCGGTTGGCGCCCTGACCAGCAAGCCTTTCCGTTACAGTGCTCGAACTTGGGAGCTTTCGCGCCGCAAGTCGATCAGCCCGCATGACTCGACCGGTGCCAACCTGATCGTTCAGGTCAAGCACAACAAAGTGATGCGCGTTCTTCCCTTGGAAAACGAAAACATCAACGAATGCTGGATTGCTGATCGCGACCGTTTTTCTTACGAGTCGCTCAACTCCGATGAGCGCCTGACCAGCCCTATGCTCAAGCAGGGCGGCGAGTGGAAAACGGTGGACTGGCAAACGGCGCTGGAATATGTTGCCAATGGCCTGAAACAAATCAAGGCCGATCATGGCGCGGCCAGCATCGGTACGCTTGCCAGCCCGCACAGCACGCTGGAGGAGTTGTACCTCGCCGCCTCCCTGATGCGTGGATTGGGCAGCGATAACATCGACTACCGCTTGCGCAATGCCGAATTTGCGCCGTCAGCTTCTGTGCGCTGGCTCGGCACTTCGATTGCTTCGCTGTCGCAACTCCAGCGCGTGCTGGTCGTGGGCTCCAACCTGCGTAAGGATCATCCGCTGTTTGCTTTGCGTGTCCGGCAGGCCGTGCGCAATGGCTGTGTGCTGAGTTCCATCAATTCTGAAGTGGAACTGGCCTCGGCCGATGCATGGGCCATGCCGGTGGCCAACAGCCTGTTCACATCGCCTGAAGGCTGGATGCAGGCGCTGGCTGATGTGGCT